>DATAAQ010000032.1:0-10666 GCA_036260055.1 Gaiellaceae bacterium
GAGAAGGAGGCGTGGCTCGCGAAGCTGCGCGAGTACGTGGAAGGCGGCGGCAACCTCGTGCTGACGGACGGGGCTCTCCGGGCGCTCCCGGAGCTCACCTCGCTCCCCGCCGGCGCGGTGCGGAGGCAGACCGTCTACGTCGGGCAGGTCTCGTTCTCGACCGGGACGGGCGACACGCTCGCCGACCCGCTCAACCGCGACGTCGCCCAGCCGGGCGCCCGCTTCAACTCCGGCATGCGCCGGCAGACGTTCGAGCCGACGCCGCTCGGCTTCGCGATCCAGAACAGCACGGGGTCGGACGGCTCCTACGCGCGCCAGTACGACGTCGACCGCGCCGCCTGGGAAGCGGCGGGCGGACGTACGGCGGCGACGTCGACCAGCTCGTCCGCGGACGCCGCCGAGCCCGTCTTCAACCGTGTGACGGTGGGCGAGCTCGACCTCGGCGCGGGCAGGATCCGCATCGCGGGAGCGCTCCTCCCGCAGCCGACGCAGGCGTTCGACCACCAGCTCGGCATCGAGCCCTATGCCGTCACGTACACGGGCTACATTCTCGCCCGGAACCTCGTGACGCCGTGAAGCGCTGCGACGAGAGGCCCCGGCCGGGCCGGGGCCTCTCGCGCCGCGCACGCTGGGCTAGCCGATCGCGAAGCGCTCGGCGGCGGTGCGGCAGCGCTCGAGCTTCCCCACGAGCGCCTTCCGTAGCTCGCGGGCTCCTCGAAGCTCGCGCTCGAGCTTTCGGATCCGCTCGTCCGCCCGTGCGGCGTAGCTCTCGAGCCGCCGCACGAGCCGCTCGAGGTCGGCTGCGCCGTGGGGATCCGCGCCGGCGTCGAGGAGCTCGAGCAGCTCGCCGGTCTCCTCGAGCGTGAGCCCGAGCGGCTTCATGCGCTTGACGAGCAGGAGACGCGCGACGTCGCCGTCGGAGTAGAGGCGGAAGCCGCCGACCGTGCGCGCGGACGGCGTGACCAGGCCCACTTCCTCGTAATAGCGAACCGTGCGGAGGCTGAGATCGACGCGCTCGGCGACCGCGCCGATCTGGAGCAGGGGGCCGGCGCTCGTCACGGGCTCTCCCGGCCCTCGGGAAGGTCGCCGAGGTACTGCCAGAGGTCCTCGAGGCGGCCCAGCCGCGTTCCCTCGGGGACGCGGCTGGAGACCAGGTCGCGCAGCTCGGCGGGCGCCTCGTGCGCCGCGAGCATCTCGACCAGCTCGCGGCGATCGAGCGTTCCCAGGAGCTCGAAGGCGTTGCCGACGTAGTCGGCGACCTCACGGCGGGTCAACGGCCCCTCGGGCAGGCGGCCTCCTCGAACCAACAGTTACGTCAAGGTAGGTTAGCGGCTCACCCGGGCTTCAGAACGGCGTCGATGACGAAGTTCACCGCCCAGACGATGAGCGCTCCGCCCACCGTCGACCAGAAGCTGCCGGTCTCGAACTCGGGCACGATCCAGTCCGTCAGGTAGAGCATGAACGCGTTCACGAGGAGGAGCGCGAGCCCGAGCGTGAGGACGACCGCCGGGAGAGCGAGGAGGACGACGAGGGGCCGGACGACGAGGTTGACGAGGGCGAACACGAGCCCGGCGACGAAGAGCGCCCAGAACGTGTCGCCGTAGTCGATCCCCGGGACGACGAGGGCGGCGGCGAAGAGGGCGACGACATTCGAGAGCCAGCTGAAGAGGAGCCTCCCGAGCACGGCCGGGTATGAAATCAGCCGGGCCTCGCGGGCGCCTCCGCCTGCCTCCTCGGAGCGGCGGCGGCCGCCCGCCCGCCCGCTACTGGATCAGGGTGAGGAGCTTGAACATGGGCAGGTACATCGCGATGATGATGATCCCGACCATGATCCCCACGCCGATCATCATGAGCGGCTCGATGATCGACGTCAGGCTCGCGATCGCGCTGTCGACCTCGTCCTCGTAGAAGTCGGCGATCTTCGTCAGCATCTTCTCGAGCTCGCCGGTCTCCTCGCCCACTCGCACCATGTGCGCCACCATCGGCGGGAAGATCGCCATCTCGGCGAGCGGGACGGCAATGGGCACGCCCTGCGTCACGCGCTCGCGGACGTGCGCCGTGGCGTCCTCGATGAGGCTGTTGCCCGCCGTCGAGCCCGTGATCTCGAGCGACCGGATGATGTCGACGCCGGCCGCGACGAGCGTCGAGAGCGTGCGCGAGAACCGCGCCATCCCGACCTTGACGATCACCTTGCCGATGCCGGCCGGAGCGCGGATGCGGGCGCTGTCCCAGATGCGCCGGCCCCTCTCCGTCTTCTTTCCCTTGAAGAAGCCGAAGATGAGGAGTGCGACGAGCGGGAAGACGACGTAGAAGTACGAGCGGAGGAAGTCCGAGCCCGTCACGACGATCTGGGTCAGGAAGGGAAGCTCGCCTCCGAGCTGCTCGAAGATGCCCACGAAGACGGGAACGAGGAACATGAGCATGCCGATCAGGACGAGCACGGCGAAGCTCAGCACCATGAGCGGGTACATCATCGCCCCCTTCACGCGGCGCTTGATCTTCGTCTCCTTCTCGATCTGGTAGGCGACCCGGTCGAGGACGACGTCGAGGATGCCGGCGGCCTCGCCGGCCTCCACCATGGCGATGAAGAGGCGGGAGAAGATGCGCGGGTGCCGCGCCATCGCCTCGGAGAGCAGGAGTCCGCCCTCGACGTCTGCGCGGAGCTCGCCGACGACGGTGGCGAGCTTCCGGTCTTCCGTCTGCTGCTCGAGGATGACGAGCGCCGTGACGACGTTGAGCCCGGCCTCGATCATCGTCGCGAACTGCCGCGAGAACACCTGGAGCGACTTCGGCTTCACCTTCTTCACGGCCATCGCGACGCCCTGCGAGGAGACGGCCTGCTCCTCGAGCGCGGTCGCCAGGAGCCCGCGGACGCGGAGCGCCTCGCGCGCGGCAGCCGGGTCGGGCGCGTTGACCTCGCCCGTCAGCTCGTTGCCGGACGCGTTGATCGCCGTGTACGCGTAGGACGCCATCCCCCGGGAAATCGGCATCCCCCGCCCGCCGCTTGAGCGGGAGAGCACGGGTGCCGATGAAGAGACGATGCCCGCGCGCGGACGGCCCCTGCTCGCACGAGCCCGCGAAGAGCGGGGCTTCGGCATGGTCGAGCTCCTGGCCGCGATGACCGTCATGCTCGTCGGCCTCCTGGCGGTCTTCGCGCTCTTCCAGGCGGGCCTCGTTCAGATCCGCCGGGCGAGCACCGAGACGACCGCCGCCGCGGTCGCGGACGCCGAGATGGAGAAGTTCCGCGCGATCAAGTACGAGGCGCTCGGGCTCGACGCCGCGCTCACCTGCGCCTCCGGCTGCGCCGATGCGGACGCCGTCTACAGGAGCGACACGGCGTACCGGGCGGACGACGCCCCCGCCACGACGCTCGCCGGCGCCGTCTCCACGGGCGCGACGACGATCAGCGTCGCCTCGGCGGCCGGCTTCCCGGAGACCGGCGAGTTCCGCGTGAAGATCGACGACGAGATCGTCCTCGTCACCGCTGGCGGCTCCTCGAGCACGACGTGGACGGTGACACGCGGGAAGGACGGGACCGTCGCCGCCGCCCACGACGCCGGCGCCGCCGTCACGCTCAAGGAACGGGCCGACGTCGTCAGCTGCACCAGCTCCGTGCCCGCGCCGGACCCGTGCTCGGACCTCGTGCCGACGAAGGAGGCGACCGGCGCGGACGGGGAGAGCTACCGGGTGGACACCTACGTCACCTGGACGCAGGTGACGAACTTCGAGGGCACTCCCGGCCGGGCCGTCAAGAAGATCACCGTCGTCGTCCGGAACGCCGCCGCCCCCCACACGGAGTGGGCGCGCGTCACGTCGATCTTCGACGAGTCGACGGGCCTGTAGCCTCAGGCGACGCTGACGAGCTCGATCGTGTAGCGCGTGCCGTCGGGCTCGGCAACGATCTCGACTTGCTCGCCGACGGCGAGCTCGACCGTGCCCTGCCCGCCTTCGAAGGCGCCGCTCACGAGGCCGATGACGGCGGCCTCCGCCGTGAGCGAGACCAGCCGGAACGTCGGGTCGCCCGCGGGAAACTCGCCGTCCAGGCCGACAGTCTCCGGCGTGCCGTTCACCTCGATCACTGCCGAGCTCGCGGTCGCCTCGGGAGCCGTTTGCTCGTCTGCGCCGCTTCCGCCGCCGCCGGGCTCGCCGAAGGGGTCGCGGCTTGCGAAGCGCCCGAGGGAGACGAGTCGGTCGGCTCCGGCCTCGGGCGGAACGTCCGTGTCGACGAGGCCGGCGGCCGGCGCCTCGGGAGTCGTCGCGGCGCCCGTCCCCGAGGTCGCTGCCGTACCCGCCGCCGGATCGGCGGGGGCGGGCGTCGTCGCCGCGGGTGGCGGCGTGGCCTCGGGCTTCGGGCCGAGGAACGCCTTGTACATCTTCGGCCCCTGCCACACGACGAGGCCGAGGAAGAGGGGGAGGAGGACGAAGAGCATCTTCTTCTGCTTCGCCTCCTTCTGCTTGCGGAGCATCTCCTCCGTGTTCCGCCGGGCCATCAGGAGCCCCCGAGCGCCGTGCCGTCCGACGGCGCGGTCGTGGTCGTCGTCGTCGTGGTCGTGGAGCCGGCCGCGGGCGTGCCCTCCGCAGTCGCCCCCGGCGTGTAGACGTACGCGCTGACGGTCAGGACCGCCTCTATCTGCGGGAAGCTGTCGCCGCCCTCGTGGAGGTCGAGGCTGTCGAGGGTGAAAAGCCGGCCCTTCGCGTTCAGCTCCCCGTCCCGGACGAAAACGAGGTTGCGCAGGCGGAAGAGGAAGTCGGTCAGATCGAAGTAGTTCCCCTCGAACGTCAGGTTGATCGGGACCCTCGTGTAGCCGCTCCCAGGCTCGCCCGGGTTGGGCTGGATCTTTACGAACGTGACGCCCGCGGCGGCCGCCGTCCCGTTCAGCTCGAGCATGATCTCGGGCATCTCGTCGCTGTCCGGAATCGCCTTCGTCAGCCGGAAGACGTCCGCGACCCGGATCTTGACCTCACGGGCCGGGGCGGGCTGCTGCTTCCGTGCGAATGCAGAGTCGACCTGGGTCTGGAGCTGGGCGATCTCCTCGTCGAGCCGTCCGCCGCGATCCTGCTTCGGCTTGACGAGCAGGAAGTACCCGACGGCGGCGAGGATGAGGAGCGCCGGCGCGATCATCGCGGCGAGCGGGATCTCTCTCTTCACGAGGTCGCTCCCCCTGCGGCGACCGTGGCCAGGATCGTGTAGGAGTACGTGGCGCCCGTGTCCTGGACCTGGCGCTCGCTCACCTGCAGCTGCACGCCCGTCAGCTCGGGGATCACGGCGAGCCGCGCGAGGTAGCGGGCGACCGCCGTCTGGCTCTCGGCGCCCCCCCGGACCATGAGCGCGGTGCCGCCGGCCTCGGCCGCCTCCGGCGCCGCCGGAGCGGTCGTCCCGCCCGTGGCCGCAGCGCCGCTTCCGGCGGTGATCTGCTCGACCCAGACGTCGTCCGGCACGACGAGCGAGACCTCGCGGAGGACGCGGTCCCACGTGACGCGCGCGGAGAGCGCGGCGGCGAGCGCGGCCGTCCGGGCCTCCACCTCGGTGGCGAGCTCGGCGCCGCCGTCCGCCTCCGGCTCCTCGGAGGGCACGTCGAGGTCGGCGAGCTGTACGCGCAGGTCGTCCTTCTCCGCCTGCTTGTCGGCGACCTGGGCATTGAAGAAGAGGTAGCCCGACCCGAGACCCGCGACGACGACGAGGCCGAGCAGCGCGACGAGGACCTGTGCCATCGCCGGACGGCCGCGGGTCTCGCGCGCCTCCTCCCGCGGGAGGAGGCTGAACGCCCGCATGAGCGGAATCTCGGGAAGTGCGGGGGCCGACCGCTCCGCCGCGGCCTTCTTCGGCTTTCTCGGCTCATTCGCCTCCCTGCGCTCCTTCGGGCCGCGGGCGAAGAGCCGGCGCGCCGAGGCAGCGTCCTTCGGCTCTTTCCGGACGGGTGCGTCTTCGCCCTTCGCCTTCCGGCGGAGGAGGTCCGAGAGCTTGATCTCCTTCTTCAGATCGATGCCCACGGCTAGACCGCCATGCCGAGGCCGATCGGCACCGTGTGGGAGGGGTCGGGCGTTCCCTTCAGCTTCTTGCCGAGCGAGACGCCGACGAGCGGGTCACCCACGCGGACGGAAACGCCGACCAGCCGCTGGAGCTCCGCTGCAAGGCCCGTGAGCCGAGCCGTGCCGCCCGCCAGGACGATCTCGCGGATGCCGAGCGAATCGGGCTGTCCCTGGTAGAACTGAAGCGAGGAGACGAGCTCGCGGCCGAAGCTCTGGAGCGCGAGCTTGAGCGCCTCGCGACCCTGGACGGCCCGCTCCGGCGTGAGGCCCTGGGGCAGCTCGTCGCCCTGGAGCGCGAGCTCGATCTTGACGCGCTCGGCGTCGTCGATCTCGAGCTCGAGCGCGCGCCCGAGCGCGTTCGTGAGCGCGTTGCCGCCCCAGTCGAGGACGCGCGTGAACTCGCACGTGAAGCCGTCAGAGACGGCGAGGACGCTGCGGTCGGCGCCGATGGAGACGGCGACGAGCGCGCTCCGCTCGAGAGCGGGGGCGACGGCGTCCGGGGCCGTGAGGGCACGCAGGAGCGCGAACGCCTCCAGGTCGACGCCGGCGAGGCGCAGGCCCGCCTGGCTGCACGCGTCGGTGTATCCGGCGACGAGGTCGCGGTAGGCGACGACGAGGAGGACGCGCTTCGTCGCGACGGCCTCCGCGTCGACGCTCTCCGAGAGAACCTGGAAGTCGAGCACCGCCTCGTCGATCGGGATCGGGAGCACCTCCTGGGCGCGTAAGCGCACGGCGTTCGTCAGCTGCTTCGGGTCCTCGATGCCCGCGACCTCGATCGTGCGGACGCCGATCCGGTTGTTCGCGACGCCGATGCGGATGTTGCGGCGGGGAAGCCGGTTCCGCTTGAAGAAGTCCTTCAGCGCAGCCGCGAGGGCGGGGACGTCGCGTACCTCGCCGCCGGCGATGATCCCGCTCGGGAGGGGTGACTCCGCCACCTGCAGGAGCTCCGCCGAGCCGTTGACTGCCAGGCGCGCGGCCGTGAGCCGCGACGCGCCGAGCTTGAGGCCGACGACCTGCTTCGCCACGGTGCCCGCCTAGCCGCCCGCCAGCCGGAGCCCGGCCGGGTTCGGATCGTCGGCGGCCACGACTCCCTGGCGCTGAAGCAGCCCGAGGAGCTGGTCCGGCCGGCTCGAGCGGACGAGCGCAGCCTCCTTCGTGATCCTGCCGCGGAGGACGAGGTCGACGAGGGCCTGCTCGAGCGTCTGCATGCCCTTGCTCGTGTTCGTCTGCATCACCGAGTAGATCTGCTCCACCTTCGCCTGCCGGATGAGGTTCCGGACGGCGTCGTCCGGGAGGAGGACTTCGAGCGCAGCGACGCGGCCGAGGCCGTCGGCCGTCGGCAGGAGCGTCTGCGTCACGATTCCCTGCAGCGTGCCCGCGATCTGCACGCGCACCTGCTCCTGCTGGGCGGCGGGGAAGACGTCGATGAGGCGGTCGACCGTCGAGGGCGCGTCCTGCGTGTGGAGCGTGGCGAAGACGAGATGCCCGGTCTCGGCGGCCGTGAGCGCCGTGGCGATGGTCTCCAGGTCGCGCATCTCGCCGAGCAGGATCACGTCGGGGTCCTGGCGGAGCGCCCCGCGGAGGGCGTCGGCGAAGCTCGTCGCGTCGGGGCCGATCTCCCGCTGGTTGACGACACAGCGCTTGTGGCGGTGGAGGAACTCGATCGGATCCTCGATGGTCATGATGTGGTCGTCCCGCGTGCGGTTGATCTCGTCGATGACGGCCGCGAGCGTCGTCGACTTCCCCGAGCCCGTCGGGCCGGTCACGAGGACGAGCCCCCGCGGCTTGTCGACGAAGGTGCGGAGGACGGGGGGAAGACCCAGGTTCTCGAGGGTCTTGAGCTCGGCGGGGATGAGGCGGAAGGCGGCTCCGAGGCTCTCGCGCTGGAAGTAGACGTTCACGCGGAAGCGGGCGAGGCCCGGGATCGAGTAGGAGATGTCGATCTGCCGGTTGATCTCGAAGTGCTTCTGCTGCTCCGTCGAGAGGATCCGGTAGAGCATCCGCTGGGTGTCGTCGGGCGTCAGGCGCGCGAACTCGCCCAGGCGCTCGAGGCGGCCGTTGACGCGCACGACCGGCTCCGTGCCGACGGTGACGTGGAGGTCCGAGGCGCCGCGCACGACGACCTGCTCGAGCAGGTCGTCGATCGTGAGCGGGCCGCCGGCCGGCTGCGGGGTGGGCTCGTGCGTGGGTTCCATGGGCTCCCGCGGCAGCTATCGGCAGCGGGGGCCCGTGCCTTAAGGGGGCCCCCAAGATCCCCCGAACGAGGGGATTCCGCGGCCGATGGGGAGGCCGATATCCACCCCTGAGCCAATGCACGCCCAAAGCTCGAAGGAAGGAGTCCAAATGATCCAGAGGCTCAGGCAGCGGATCACGCACACAGAGAGCCAGGGGGGCTTCACCCTCATCGAGCTCCTGGTCGTGATCATCATCATCGGCATCCTGCTCGCGATCGCCGTCCCGTCGTACCTCGGCTTCCGTGAGCGCGCCAACCGGTCGGCCGCCCAGGCGAACGTGCGCGCGGCGATCCCCTCGGTCGAGACGTACAGCTCCGACAACGAGGGCACCGCGACCGACATCGACTCGGCTGCGGGGACGTCCGGCTACCAGGGCATGACGCCGGCGCTGCTCCAGACGATCGACGCCGGTCTCTCCCCCACGCTGGCCGTGGGCGGGACGCTCGACGCCGACACGTACTGCATCTCCTCGTCCGTCGGCGGCTTCACGTACGCCTACGGGCTCGGCAACGCCGCGCCGTTCGTGAACGGCTCGGTCGAAGAGCAGGCCTGTCCGTAGACGGCCGCTCGTCTGCTTGCGAAAGGGCGCGGGAGACCGCGCCCTTTCTGCTTAAGCGGGCCTGCGCGGATGCCGATAGAGCAAGCGTATGCGGCAGCAGCTTCGCCTTCGAGTTCTCCTGCCCGTCGCCGTTCTCGGACTGCTCGGAGCCGGCTTCGGCGCGTACGCGACCGGCCGGCCGCCGGAGGAGCGCGTTCCCGGCCCGGCGCCCGTGACGACGACCGCCGCCGAGGAGGCCGCTCCCGGGAAGCGGAAAGGGGTCGCGCCCAAGGAGTGGGCGAGAGGCATGGAAGCCCTCTGCGTGGAGGCCGATGCCGAGGTCGGGCACACGGTCGCCGAGCTCCGGACGGCCGACGATGCCGAGGCGTTCCTCGTCGCCGCGGTCGACGTCCACCGGTGGCTCGCGCCCGAGGTCGCCGAGCTCGGGTGGCCGAAGGGCGAGAAGCGTGCCGTCGCGTCGCTGCGGGCCGATCTCGACCGCGGCGAGCACATGGCCTCCCGGGCGCTCGAGGCGCTCGAGAGCGACGACGCGGCGACCGGCGAGAGCCTCGTCGCGAAGGCCGAGCGGATCGACCTGCGGGTCCGGCGGGCCCTCCGCCGCCTGGGCGCGGAAGAGTGTCTGGTGCGGCCGAAGGCGAGAGCGGCGAAGGCGGAGAAGAGGCGGAGCGCCCCGCCCGCGAGCACCGCGCTCGCGCGGGCGCTGACGCGCTACCGGGTCGCCGTGGTCGTCTTCTACAACGCGAAGGGGGACGTCGACAACGCGGCCATCCGGGAGGCCCGGGCGGCCGCCGTGGAGATGCGAGCCGGCTTCGTCGCGCTCGACGCCGAGGCCGGCGGCACGGCCGCCGAGCTCGCGCAGGACTACGAGGTCTTCGCCGCCCCCGCCGTGCTCGTCCTCAGGCCCGGCCCCAGGGTCAAGACGAGGTTCGACGGCTACGCCGACCGCGAGACGGTCGCGCAGGCCATCGACAACGCGCGCGCGTGAGCGAGGCCGCCGTCGAGCCGATCGAGCTCGCGCTCCGTTCGGCGCGTAAGGACGGCCGCGAGATCGTCCGGATGCGCTACGTCGAGGAGGCGTCGGGCTTCCTCATCGAGTGCGAGGTCTACCCCGTCGGCGGCCTGCGCGTGGAGCCGCTGCGCCCCGGGCCCTATCGCTTCCCCAGGCGGACGGAGGCCGACCGCTTCATCCGCGAGACGGTCGCCATCCTCGAGCACCTCGGCTGCGACGTGGCCTGAGCGCCCACGTCGGGGTCTGACCCCGACGTGGCTCGAAAGGCCGGCGCGGGAGTCACGATTCTGCGACGTTCGTCGAGGGCCGGACGGCCCGGGGCTACGCTCGCGGAGTGCCCCGCCGACCGCGGACCTGCGTTCCGAACGGCATCTACCACGTGACCTCACGCGGGAACCGGCGGCAGCCCATCTTCGTCGAGCAGCGCGACCACGAGCTCTTCCTCGCGCTCTTCGCCGCCGTCCGAGCCCGCCTCGGTTGGAGGTGCCACGGCTACTGTCTCATGCCGAACCACTACCACCTCGTCGTCCAGACCCCCGGCGCCGACCTCTCGCTCGGCATGCAGCGTCTGAACGGCGAGTACGCGCAGGCCTTCAACTACCAGCATCGCCTGGACGGGCACGTCTTCCAGGGTCGCTTCCACTCCGTCGCCGTCGAGAGCGACTGGCACCTGCTCGAGCTTTCCCGGTACCTCGCGCTGAACCCTGTGCGCGCCGGCCTGGCCGCGAGCGCGGCGCAGTGGCGCTGGAGCAGCTACCGGATCCTGGCCCACGGGACGCCGGCCGGGTTCGTCTCCGACGACGTGCTCGCCCTCTTCGGGCAGGACGTTTCCCG
>DATAAQ010000033.1:0-16450 GCA_036260055.1 Gaiellaceae bacterium
CCCGGACGGCGCTACTCGACGGTGACGGTCTTCGCCAGGTTCCGGGGCTGATCGACGTTCATGCCGCGCAGCCGGGCGATCCGGTACGCCAGGAGCTGCAGCGGGATGACGGCGAGGGCGGCCTGGAGGAAGGGATGCGTGCGGGGGACGTAGACGACGTCGTCGGCGTGGTGTTGGATGTCCTCGTTCCCGTCCGTCGCGATGGCGACGACCTGCGCCCCGCGGGCCCGTACCTCCTGGATGTTGGAGACGACCTTGTCGTAGACGTGCCCGTCGGTCGCCACGCAGACGACGGGCGTGTTCTCGTCGAGGAGCGCGATCGGCCCGTGCTTCATCTCCCCGGCCGAGTAGGCCTCCGTCGGGATGTACGAGATCTCCTTCAGCTTGAGCGCGCCCTCGAGGCAGACCGGCAGCCCGATGTGCCGGCCGAGGTAGAGGAAGAAGGGCTTCCCGTGGTGCCGCTGGGCGATCTCGTCGATCGGATGGCCGCCGTCGAGGTAGGCGGCCATCTTCCCGGGAAGCGCCTCGACCTCGGCGAGGAGAGCGGCGATCTCCGCCTCGGGCAGCGTCCGGCGAACCTCCGCGAGGCGGAGAGCGAGCAGGTAGAGGAGCGCGACCTGCGCCGTGAAGGTCTTCGTCGCGGCGACGCCCATCTCCATGCCGGCGCGGGTGTAGAGGACGCGGTCGACCTCCTGGGTCATCTGCGTGCCCATCAAATTCGTGACGCCGATCGTCCGCGCGCCCATCTGGCGCGCGAGGCGAACGGCGTGGATCGTGTCGCGGGTCTCGCCCGACTGCGAGATCGCCACGACGAGCGTGTCCTTCGTCAGCACCGGATTGCGGTAGCGCCACTCGCTCGCGATGTCCGGCTCGCACGGGATCCGCGCCCACTCTTCGATCACGTAGCGGCCGACGACGCCCGCGTGGTAGGCCGTCCCGCAGGCGAGGACGACCATGCGGCGCAGGTTCTGGATCTCCACGTCGGTGACGCCGAGGTCGCCGAGGTCGAGCCTGCCGCCGCGGACCCGCTCCGCGATCGTGTCGGCCGCGGCCTGCGGCTGCTCGTAGATCTCCTTCAGCATGAACGTCTCGTAGCCCTGCTTCTCGGCCGCCTCGTCGTCCCAGTCGACCTCCAGCTCGTCGCGTTCCCGCGGCCCGCCGCCGTCCACGCCTTCGAAGCGGGCGCCGGCGGGCGTGATGACGACGACCTCGCCGTCCTCGATCAGCTTGACGCGGTGGGTCTCGCCGAGGAAGGCGGCGATGGAGGACGCGAGGAAGGTCTCCCCCTCGCCGACGCCGACGACGAGCGGACACTGGAGGCGGGCTCCGACGAGCAGTCCGGGGTGGTCGCGGTGGACGACGACGAACGCGAAGTGACCCTCGAGCTCGCGATAGGTCGCGCGGACGGCCTCGCCGAGGTCGCCCTCGTAGTGGCGCTCGACGAGGTGCGCAACGACCTCGGCGTCCGTCTCGGAGGTGAAGACGTGCCCGTCGGCGAGAAGCGACTCGCGCAGCTCGCGGAAGTTCTCCACGATGCCGTTGAGGACGACGGCGACCTCGTCCTCGACGCAGCCGGTGAGGGGATGCGCGTTTTCGTAGGAGACCCTTCCGTGCGTCGCCCACCGCGTGTGGCCGACGCCCGTGGTGGACTCGGAGCCGTTGAGGCCGGCCGCCTCCTTCAGCCGGTCGAGGTTGCCGACGGCGCGGACGTAGTCGAGACCCTCGTCCTCGAGGAGGCAGAGGCCGGCGGAGTCGTAGCCGCGGTACTCGAGCCGTTGGAGGCCGTGGAGCAGGAGGTCCTTCGCCGTCCTCGAGCCTACGTATCCGATGATCCCGCACACCCGAAAACTCCTTGTTCGCCGCTTGCGGGGTCCCGACCCGACCTGACGGGCTGTCTACGCCTTTCCTGCGGGTTCCGTTCCTCTGGAGGCCTCTCGAAAAAGAGAAGCCCGGCCGCTTAGCCGAGCTCTCGCTGGACGAGAGCCACGATCCTAGCACACAAATCCCCGGCAATTCGGGGGGTTTCCGCCTCGGCGAGCACCCTCACGACGGGCTCCGTTCCCGAAGGGCGCACGAGCACGCGGCCGCGCGCGCCGAGCTCGTCGTTCAGGCGGGCGACCTCGCCGCGGAGCCCCGGCGGGATCGTCTTCTCCCGCACGGCGACGTCGGCCTTCTCCTGCGGGAGCTTCTCGAGTATGGCCGCGAGGCGGGCCAGCGATTCCCGTCGCTCGACGACCGCGCCGCAGAGGAGGAGCGCGGCGGCGAGGCCGTCGCCGGTCGTGTGGCCGCGGAGGTAGATGAGGTGTCCGGACTGCTCGCCCCCGAGGAGGCCGCCGGCCCGCCGGAGCGCCTCGAGGACGTAGCGATCGCCGACGTCGGTGGTGAGCACGCGAACGCCGCGGTCGTGCATGAGCCGGTGGAAGCCGAGGTTCGTCATCTGCGTCACGGCCACGAGGTCGACGCCCAGGTGGAGCGCGAGGACGGCGAGGATGTCGTCGCCGTCGAGCTCCCTGCCCCGGTCGTCCACGGCGAGCATGCGGTCGCCGTCGCCGTCGAAGGCGATGCCGAGGTCGACCTCCGCCTCGCGGACGACGCGGGTGAGCAGCGAGAGGTCGGTCGCCCCGCAGCCCCGGTTGATGTTCGTCCCGTCCGGCTCGTTCCCCACCGCCACGACGGACGCCCCGAGCCGCTCGAAGGCGGCGGGAGCGACCTCGAACATCGCGCCGTTCGCACAGTCGAGCGCGACGCGGAGACCGCTCAGGTCGGCGCCGAAGCGCTCGCACACGAGCTCGACGTAGCGCTCCGGGAGGCCGTCAGGCGCGAGCGGCGCTCGCGCCTCCCCGCCCCCGCCGTCCAGGAGCGCCTCGATCGCCTCCTCCTCGTCGTCCTCGAGCTTCCAGCCGTCGCGGAAGAACTTGACGCCGTTGTACTCGGGCGGGTTGTGCGAGGCCGAGACGACGGCGCCGCCCGCCTCCGCGAGGAGCGCGACCGCGGGAGTCGGGAGGACGCCGCCGAGCAGCACCTCGGAGCCGCCGGAGCCGAGCCCGCGCGCGAGCGCCGCCTCGAGCGCCGGGCCGGAGGCGCGCGTGTCCCGGCCGACGAGGACCGACGTCCCGCCGCTCCAGAGCGCGAACGCGCGCCCGAGCCGCCCGACGAGGGCCTCGCTGAGCTCCTCCCCGACGACGCCGCGGACCCCGTCGGTGCCGAAGTAGCGTCTCAGCGCTTGGAGAACTGCGGCCGCTTGCGCGCCTTGCGCAGACCCGCCTTCTTCCGCTCGACGATGCGGGCGTCTCGGGAGAGGAGGCCCTCGCGCTTGAGAACCGCGCGAAGCTCGGGGTCGGCCTCGACGAGCGCCCTGGCGATCCCGTGGCGGAGCGCGCCGGCCTGGCCGGCGGGCCCGCCGCCGTGGATACGCGCACGGACGTCGAAGCGGCCCTCGACGCCGGCGACGCGGAGCGGGCTGACGGCGCTCGTGCGCAGGACCTCGCGCGGGAAGTAGTCCTCGAGCGAGCGCCCGTTGATCCAGGTGGCGCCGTCGCCCGGGCGCAGGATGACGCGGGCGACCGACGTCTTGCGCTTGCCGGTTCCCTGGTACTGCGCGAGCTGGCTCATCGTCCTCCTAGTCCTCGAGCTCGAGCGGCTGCGGGTTCTGGGCCGCGTGCGGGTGCTCCGGGCCCGCGTAGATCTTCAGCTTCGTGATCTGCCGGTTGGCGAGGCGGTTGCGGGGCAGCATGCCCTTGACCGCCTTGCGGAGCACCTCCGTCGGCCGCCGCTCGAGCTGCTCGGCGAGCGTGCGCGAACGGAGGCCGCCCGGGTAGCCCGAATGGCGGTAGTAGCGCTTCTGCTGGAGCTTCTTGCCCGTGACGGCGATCTTCTCGGCGTTCACGACGACGACGAAGTCCCCCGTGTCGACGTGCGGCGTGAACTGGGGCTTGCGCTTGCCGCGGAGCGTGTCCGCGATGCGCGTCGCGAGACGCCCGAGGTTCTGGCCCTCGGCGTCGACGAGGTACCAGCGCTGCTCGATCTCCTTCGGCTTGGCGGAGTACGTCTTCATCCCACAGAAAAGCGGCGGACCAGGCGTCCGCCGAGCGCGGATTGTAGCAGCGGGCGGCTACTCGGCGGCGGCGACGGCGGCGGGCGGCTTGCGGGCGTCGCGCGCGATCCAGACGGCGGGGGCGACGACGAGCACCGTCCCGCCGATCGCCAGCGCGGCGACGCCCAGCGCGCTCAGCGCGAAGCCACCGAGGAGCGCGAGCCCTGCTCCGGTGAGGCCCGAGAGCAGGTCGTTGAAGCCGAGCAGCTTCCCCCGCTCCCAGGCGTACGAGCAGTCGGCGAGCTGGGCCGTCGCCGCGACGAAGGAGAGGTTCCAGCCGAGCCCGAGCCCGAAGAGGGCGACCGCGGTCGCGGGGACGCTCTCGATCCATAAGAGGCTGGAGACGGCGAGCGCCATGAAGAGCAGGCCGCCCACGAGCGCCGGCGACCTCCCGATCCGGTCGACGACGTCGCCGACGACGAGCACGAGCGCGTACATCCCGATCACGTGCGCGCCGATGATCGGGAAGACGACCGTGCCGTCGTGCCCGTGGTGGTCGACGACGACGGTCCCCGTCAGCGTCATGACGCTGACCATGACGGCGAAGCTCGCCTGCGCGGCGAGGAGGGAGGGGACGACGCCGGGCCGGCGCACGATCTCGCGGAGGGGCGCGGCGGAGACCGCGGGCGCGTCGTGCGCGCGCGGAGTGACCAGCTCGGCGATCCGACGGGGATCCGGCCGCACGAAGACCACGAGCGCGAGGCCGCCGAGCGTGAAGCCCGACGCGGCCAGCCAGAGGAGCGCGAGGGCGTCGCCGTCCAGCTCCCGCCCCGCGAGCAGCGGGCTGAAGACCGCCGGCCCGAGGATCGCCCCGAAGACGGCGCCGAAGAGGACGAGGGCGATCCCGCGCGCGCGCCGCTCGGGAGGGTACATGTCCCCGGCGGCGGCGCGGGCGAGGAGGGACGTGCCGCCGGAGATCCCGACGCAGAGCAGGCCGACCAGCACCGCGGCAGCGGAGCCCACGTAGCTTCCGAGGGCGGCGAGCCCGCCGCCCGCGGTCCCGACGGCGAAGCCGGCGGCGAGCACGGGGACCCGGCCGACCCGGTCCATCAGCCGTCCGGCCGGCAGCGCGGCCAGCGCCCCCGTGCCGAGCACGATGGCGGGGCCGAGCCCGACGAGCCCCTCGAAGCCGGTGACGAGGACGAACGTGATCGTGGCGACCGCGGCGGAGAGCTGCAGCATCCCCGAGTTCATCGCCAGCGCTCCCGAGAGCAGGAGCGTGTTCCGCCGGATCGGCAGGTCGTCCATCTAGAGACCGTACTCGACGAGCCCGGCGCGGAACGCGGCTGCCCCGCCGTGCGACGGGTGCCGCAGGTAGCGGCCGCCGAGGACGGCGTGGGCGAGACGGCCGACCGGGACGGGCGTCCGCCCGCGCGCGAGCTCCTCCAGGAAGGGCGTCCCCGCCTCGATCTCGGCCCGGGTCGGACAGCGGTTCGAGGCCGGGCGGCCGACGTGGTGGGGGTGCGTGGGCACGAGGTTCCACAGGAGCGCCTCCTCTTCGAGGCCGAGCTCCGCGAGAACCCGGTGGACGATCGTCGCGGTCGCCTCGCCCGGTGCGCGCCCGCTCAGCTGCCGCTCGGAGGTGAAGGGCAGGCCGCTCACGCGCGCGCCGCGGTAGCCGGCCGCCTCACCGACGAGGACGATGCGCGCGTTCGCGCGGCTCGCGAGGTAGGCACGGAGCCGCGCCCGCCGGAGCTTTGCGCCCCGGCCCTCGCCGTAGAAGTTGAACGTGGCTCCGATGCTCGCGCCGGCGAGCCGGGCGACGAAGCGGGCGGTCTCCACGGAGCGAGTAGCGTACCGCCCCGTGCACCGGCTCACCTTCCCGCTGTACGTGGGCGGCTTCCTCGGCCCCTTCGGCGGGGCGATGCTGATCGCACTCATCCCGAACGTCGCGCGCGGCCTCGACGCGTCCGTCGGCGTCGTCGCCGCCGCCATCACGGCCTACATGGTGCCGTTCGCCGCCCTCCAGCTCGTCTCCGGGACGGTGGCCGAGCGGCTCGGCGCCCGGCGGGTCGTGCGCACGGGATACGCGGCTTTCGGCCTCGCCGCGCTCGCGTGCGCCTTCGCCCCCGACGTGTGGAGCTTCATCGGCGCTCGCGCCGTGATGGGCGCCGCGAACGCGTTCCTGAGCCCGATCCTCCTCGCCGCGCTCTCCGAGGTCGTCGCCCCCGAGGTGCTGGGGCGGAGCGTCGGGACGTTCGCCGCCGCGCAGACGGCCGGCATCACGCTCGCGCCGGTCCTCGGGGGCGCGCTCGGAGAGATCTCGTGGCGGCTCGCGTTCCTGCTGGTGGCCGCGGTCTCCGGGCTCCTCGCGCTGCCGAGGCAGTCGCTCGGGACCTTCGAGGGCGCAGCGGGGCCGGCGAGCGCGCGGGCCCTCCTCAACCGCTGGATCACCCTCCTCGCCGCCAAGGCGATGCTCGGCTACCTCGGGTTCACCGCGATCGGGTTCGTCCTCGTCCTCGTCGCGGCGCAGGAGTTCGGCCTCGGCTCGAGCGGCCGCGGGCTCCTCGTCGCCGGCTACGGCGTCGGCGGGATTCTCCTCGGGCGCTACGCGGGGTCGGTCGTCGACCGGGCGGGACGACCCTCGACGGCGCTCGCAGGCGCGCTCGCGTGCGCCCTCGGTGTGGGCGGCCTCGTGCTCGCGCCCGCGGTCTGGTCTCTCGCGCTCGTCTACTTCGCGATCGGCTGCGCGTCCGCGTTCGTCTGGGCCGGGCTGAACACGATCGCCGTCGAGTCGTTCCCGGAGAACCGGGCGGGCGCGACGTCGGCGTACAGCGCGTTCAAGTTCGCGGGCGTGGCCGTCGCGCCGCTCGTCTACGTCCCGCTCTTCGAGCTCGACACGCGGGCGCCCTTCCTCCTCGCGACCGGGTTCACGCTCGCGCTCGCGGTGCTCGTCCTCCCCTGGTTCGCCCGGTATCCGCGGTGAGGAGGCGGGTCGTCGTCCACGGGCGCGTGCAGGGAGTGTTCTTCCGCGACACGACGCGGCGTCTCGCGGAGCAGCACGGCGTCGGCGGCTGGGTCCGCAACAACCGGGACGGCAGCGTGGAGGCGGTCTTCGAGGGGGAGCCGGAGGCGGTCGAGCGCCTCGTCGCCTTCGCGCGGCGCGGGCCGCCCGGGGCGGCGGTCGAGCGCGTCGAGGTCCACGAGGAGGAGGCCGAGGGGTTGTCCGGCTTCCGGGTCGTCTAGACGCGGAGCGGGCGGAGGACCGTCGCGCCCGCCAGGGGAAGGAGCGCGACGAGACCGAACCCGAGCGCCCACGAGCTCGCGTCGACGAGCGAGGCGAAGACCGGAGGCGTGGCCGCCGCGGCGACGGAGAGCGCGGTCTGCTGGAGCCCGAGCGCCGCGCCGCTGCGCGCTCGGCCGGCGAGCTCGGCGGTCGCCGTGAACGAGAGCCCGTTCCAGGAGAGCGAGAGCGCGCCCGCGGCGACGAGCGCCGGAAGGAGGAGCGCGAGCGGCGCCTCGGTCAGCGCCGCGCTCGCCGCAAGGGCGGCGGCGAGCCCGAAGCTCAGGCGGAGGAGCGGCGCGATCCGGACGCCGAGCCGGTCGGACCAGCGGCCGGACGCGATGCGGAGGCCCGCCCCGATCAGCTGCATGACGGCGAGCATCCCCGCGGCCACGGCGGTCGAGAGGCCGCGCTCGCCGTGGAGGAAGAGCACCGTGAAGCCGAGGACGCTCATCTGCGCCCCCACGAGCAGCGCGCTTCCGACGGAGACGCGCCAGATGCGTCCGTCGCGGAGGGGGTGGACGACGTCGCCCAGGGGGTCGCCGGCCTCGGGCGGCGCCTCGCGGAGCCCTGCCGCTCCCGCGAGCGCGGCCACGAGGCAGCCTCCCGCAAGGACGAGGATGCCGGCCCGGAGGCCGCCGGCGGCGACCACCGGAGGGAGCACGAGCGCCGCGGCGGCCCCGCCGAGCGGCACGGCCGTCTGCCTGATCCCCAGAGCGAGCCCGCGCTGGGTCGGCGCGAACCAGCCCATGACGGCGCGTCCGCTCGCGGCGTTGACGCTCGCGCCGGCCGCGCCGCCGAGCGTGATGGCGACCGCGAGGAGCCCGAGACCGGGTGCGAACGCCGCGCCCGCCAGCGCCGCCGCGGCTCCTCCGAGCCCGGCCGCGAGCACGGCGCGCTCGCCGATGCGGTCGGTGAGGAGACCCCAGGGCAGCAGCGTGACGACGGCGCCCGCGTTCACCGCCGCCAGGACGAGCCCGACCTCCGTCAGGCCGAGCTCGTACTCCCGCTGGAACTCCGGCGCGAGCACCGGGAGGCCGATGAACACGGCCGAGTAGCTCGCCTGCGCCGCCGTCCCGAGCGCCAGGATCGTCCAGCGGTAGCGGCTCACGCCGCGAGGCTACCTGGACGCGCGTCCCCCGCAGCCGCGTCCCCGGGATCTTGTCCCGGGGTCTGACCCCGACATGGGCCTGGCGGACGTGTCGGGGTCAAACCCGAACCTGGCCACGAGAGCCAGGCCCGGGGTCAGACCCCTGCGCGTCCGCAGGGGACACGCCCGTGCGGCCGACCCGGCTTCCCAGGCGCGGGAAACGCGGTCGCCGCAGGAGCGGCCCGCGGCCGGCCGCGTCGGTTTCGGCCGTGTCCGGGGTCAGACCCCGGCAGGGCCGACGCGGACATGCCGGGGTCAGACCCCGACGTGGCTACGGAGGACGTCGCTCGCCGTGGCGGCGACGCCGCAGCCCGCCCGGCGGCGGAGCTAGCCGCAGCAGCCCTCCTTGTAGCGGCACGCGGGGCAGTGCCACGACGCCTTCGTCCACGTCATCTCCGCGCCGCAGCGCGGGCACGCGGGCGCTTCGTCCGCCCCCTCGGCGGCGCCCTCACACGCCGCGGCCTCCGGGCTCACTCCCACTCGATCGTCGCCGGCGGCTTCGACGAGAGGTCGAGCGCGACGCGGTTCACGCCGGGGATCTCGTTGATGATCCGGCTGGAGATCGTCTCCAGCAGGTCGTACGGAAGCCGCGCCCAGTCGGCGGTCATGGCGTCCTCGGAGGTGACCGCGCGAACGACGATCGGGTAGGCGTACGTCCGCTCGTCGCCCTGGACGCCGACGGAGCGGACGGCCGGGAGGACGGCGAAGCACTGCCACAGCTCGCGGTAGAGCCCCGCCCGGCGCACCTCCTCGAGGAGGATCGCGTCGGCCTCCCGCAGTATCGCGAGCCGCTCCTGGGTGACCTCGCCGATGATCCGGATCGCGAGTCCGGGCCCCGGGAACGGGTGGCGCCAGACCATCCGCTCCGGCAGCCCGAGCTCCTCGCCGACCCGCCGGACCTCGTCTTTGAAGAGCATCCTCAGCGGCTCGACGAGCTCGAGATCCATCCGCTCGGGCAGCCCGCCGACGTTGTGGTGCGACTTGATCGTCGCGGCGACTCCGTCGGTCCCGCCCGACTCGATCACGTCCGAATAGAGGGTTCCCTGGACGAGGTAGCGGACGCGGCCGAGCCGCCTCGCCTCCTCCTCGAAGACCCGGATGAACTCCTCGCCGATCCGCCGGCGCTTCTCCTCGGGCTCGGTCACGCCGGCCAGCCGGGCGAGAAAGCGCTCGCGCCCGTCGACGTGCACGAGCGGGACGTGGAAGTGGCGGCCGAACGTCTCCACGACCTGCGCCGCCTCGTCCTTGCGGAGGAGCCCGTGGTCGACGAAGACGCACGTGAGCTGGTCGCCCACGGCCTTGTGGACGAGCAGGGCCGCAACGGCGGAGTCGACCCCGCCGGAGAGCGCGCAGAGGACCCGCTTGCCGCCGACCTGGGCGCGGATGCGGGCCGTCTCCTCCTCGATGACCGCCGCCGCCGTCCAGACGGGCGGCGCGTCCGCGACCCGGTAGAGGAAGTTCTTGAGGACGTCCATGCCGTGCGGCGTGTGCACGACCTCCGGATGGAACTGGACGCCGTAGAGCCGCCGCCGGCCGTCCTCGAACGCGGCGATCGGCGTCGCGGCAGAGCCCGCGACCACCCTCGAGCCGAGCGGCGGGGCGGTCACCGAGTCACGGTGGCTCATCCAGCAAACCTGCTCCCCGGGCAGCCCCGCGAAGAGCTCGCTTCCCGTCTCGGCGGCGAGATCGGTGCGCCCGAACTCGGAGGCGCCCGTCCGCTCGACGCGGCCGCCGAGGTCGCGCGCCATGAGCTGCATCCCGTAGCAGATCCCGAGCACGGGAACGCCGAGGCGGAAGAGGCCGGGGTCGACGCCCGGCGCACCGTCCGCGTAGACGGAGGCCGGCCCGCCGGAGAGGACGAGCGCCAGGGGCCGCCTGGCCGCGAGGGCGTCCGGCGAGGCCGTGTGCGGGACGAGCTCCGAGTACACGCGGCACTCGCGCACGCGGCGGGCGATCAGCTGCGAGTACTGGCCGCCGAGGTCGACGACGAGGACGGGCCGCTCCTCGGGCGGCGCCTCGGGAGCCGCGAGGGGGACGACCTCGCCCACTAGGCGCCCGGGCGGTAGTTGGGAGCTTCCTTCGTGATCGCGACGTCGTGCGGGTGGCTCTCGCGCACGCCCGCGGCCGTCACGCGCACGAAGCGCGCCTCCTTCAGCTCCTCGACCGTCGCGGCGCCGCAGTAGCCCATTGCCTGCCGGAGGCCGCCGACGAGCTGGTGGACGACGTTCGTGAGCGGCCCCTTGTAGGCGACGCGGCCCTCGATGCCCTCAGGGACGAGCTTGCGCAGCTCCTCGACGTCCTCCTGGAAGTAGCGGTCGCTCGAGTAGCGGGTGCGCATGGCGCCGATCGAGCCCATGCCGCGGTACTCCTTGAACTGCTCGCCCTGGTGGAAGACGATCTCGCCGGGGCTCTCATCCGTTCCGGCGAGCAGGCCGCCGATCATGACGCAGTCCGCGCCGGCGGCGATCGCCTTGGCGATGTCGCCCGAGAACTGGATGCCGCCGTCGGAGACGACGGGGACGTCGTGTCGCGCGACCGCCTGGGCGCAGTCCCACACCGCCGTGACCTGGGGGACGCCGATCCCGGCCACGACCCGCGTCGTACAGATGCCGCCGGGCCCCATCCCCACCTTGACGGCGTCCGCGCCCGCCTCCACGAGCGCCTCGGCGCCCTCCGCCGTGGCGACGTTGCCGGCCACGACGGCGACGTCGAGGCGCGCCTTCAGCTCCCGCACGGTCTCGAGGACCGCGAGGGCGTGCCCGTGCGAGGTGTCGACCACGAGCACGTCCACCTCCTCGTCCACGAGCGCCTCCGCGCGCTCGAGCCCCTCGGCGCCGGTGCCGACCGCGGCAGCGACGCGGAGGCGGCCCTGGGCGTCCTTGGTCGCGAGCGGGTACCTGATCCGCTTCTCGATGTCCTTGACGGTGATGAGGCCGCGGAGGCGGCCCTCCTCGTCGACGACGGGAAGCTTCTCGACCTTGTGCCGGTGGAGGACGGCGCGCGCCTCCTCGAGCGTCGTCCCGACGGGGACGGTGACCAGGTCGCGGCTCGTCATCAGCTCGGCGACCGGTCGGCCCGTGTCGTCCTCGAAGCGGAGGTCCCGGTTCGTGAGGATCCCGGCCAGACGACCGCCCTCGTCGATGACCGGCACGCCCGAGATCCGGTACGCGGCCATGAGCGCGAGCGCATCGGCCACGCGAGCGTCCGGCGGGAGCGTCACGGGCTCGACGATCATGCCCGCCTCCGAGCGCTTGACCTTGTCCACCTCGCCGGCCTGCGCCTCGAGCGGCAGGTTGCGGTGGATGACCCCGAGGCCTCCCTCCCGGGCGAGCGCGATCGCCATCCGCGCCTCGGTGACCGTGTCCATCGCCGCGGAGACGAGCGGGATCGCGAGCTCGATCCCGCGCGCCAACCGCGTGCGCGTCGTGACGTCGGCCGGCAGGACCGACGACTCGGCGGGAACGAGGAGCACGTCGTCGAACGTGAGCCCTTCCCTGGCGAACTTGCGCTCGAGCGCGAGGAGCCGCTCGACCTCGTCAGGACGCAGCTCGACGCTCACCCCGGCGATCGTACCAGCGTCGCCCGACGCCGCCGGCTACGCGTCCTGGGCGATCGGCTCGAGGCGTTCGAGGGTGACGAGCGGCGTCAGCCGGCTCGCCTCACGGGGGTCGAACCGCCCCGGCCCCGCCTCGAGCACGGACGCCGCACCCGCGGCGACCGCGCTGCGGACGGCGTCCTCGAACGAGCGGCCGCTCACGCGCGCGGCGATGAAGCCGGCCAGGAGCGTGTCCCCCGCGCCGACGCGGGAGACCGCCTCCACGAGCGGCGCCCGCGCGCGCAGGCGGAACTCGCTGCGGTCCTCGCGCAGGAGCGCGTAGCACCCCGTCGCCTCCGTGAGGATGACGTTGCGGGCGCCGAGCGCGGCGATCTCGTCGAGGCCGGCGGCGACGTCGTCCTCGTCCACGAACTCGTGGCCCACGAGCGCCTCGGCCTCCTGCTGGTTGGGCGAGACGAGGTACGGCTCCGCCTCGACCCCCAGGCGCAGCGGCTCTCCCTCGGAGTCGAGCACGGCGAGGAGCTGCCGGCGGCCGAGCTCGCGCACGAGCTCCCCGTAGAGCCCGGGGTCGACGCCCCGGGGGAGCGAGCCGGCCAGCACCACGAACTCGGCCCGCTGCGCGAGGTAGTCGAGCTTCTCGCGGAGTGTGTCGAGCTCGTCCTCGCTCACCTGCGGCCCCCACTCGTTCACCTCCGTGGACGCGTTCGAGGTCGGGTCGAGCACCGTGATCGACGTCCGCGACTCCTCGCGGATCCGGACGAAGTCGTTGAGGATGCCCTCGTTCGTCAGCTCCTCGACGAGGAGGGTGCCCGTGCGCCCGCCGGCGAGCCCGGTACAGACGACGGGAGCCCCGAGGCGCTTGAGCGCGCGCGCGACGTTGATGCCCTTTCCGCCGGCGCTCTGGAAGCCGACGCTGGCACGGTGTCGCTGGCCCGGCTGGAAGCTCGGAACGACGAGCGTCCGGTCGATGGCCGCGTTGAGGGTGACCGTGACGATCATCCGAACGCTCCGAACACGCTACCGAGCATCCCGCCGGCCTCGTCGAGCGCGCGGTCCGCGTACCAGCCGACGCGCGCGCCCACGCTCGGCTCCGGGACCGCGCGCGCGGCGACGAGCGGACGGCGGAGGACGACCCGCTCGCCGCGGAGGACGACGACCTCGCCGAGCGCCTCGCCCGGCTCGACCGGAGGGTCGACCATGGCCGGGGCCACGATCCGCTCCACGAAGACGCCGCCGGAGTCCAGGCGGATGACGCGCTCGGCGCCGTCCCGCGCGAGGAGGCCGACGCGGGCGTCCGAGAACGGGATCGCCGCGGTCGCGTAGCGCTCCCCCTCCCGCACGAGCGTGATGCGCCCGTACTGGTCGAACCCCCACTCGAGGAGCTTCGCGAGGTCGGCGTTGCGCCGGACTCGGCTCGGGCTTCCGAGGATGACCGCGTAGATCGTCGTGCCGTCGCGCCGCGCGGCCGCCACCTGGCTCCAGCCGGCGAGGTCGGTATGCCCCGTCTTGACGCCGACCAGGCCGGGGAAGGTGCCGAGCAGGTCGTTCCAGCCCTTGAGCTCGCGGCCGCCGGCGATACGCGCCCTCGCTCGGCGGACGAGCCGGCGGACGAGCGGCTCCTCCATCGCGCGGCGGGCGATGAGGAAGCTGTCCTTCGCCGACGAGAAGTGCCCGGGGGTGTCGAGGCCGTCGGGTCGCACATAGCGGGTGTCGTCGAGCCCGAGCTCCTCCGCCTCCTCGTTCATCAGCCGGACGAAGCGCTCGACGCTGCCCTCGCCGACGTGCGAGGCAAGCGCGAAGGCGGCGTCGTTCGCGCTCTGGATGAGCGCGGCGGCGAGCAGGTCACGCACCGGCAGCTGCTCGCCGGGCTGCAGGTGGATGGTCGACTCGCCCACCGTCGAGGCCCGTTCGCGCACGGTCACGAGGTCGCCGGGCTGCGAGCGTTCGAGCGCGACGACGGCCGTCATGAGCTTCGTGATGCTCGCCATCGGCAGACGCCGGTCGGCGTTCCGCTCGTGGAGGATCTCCCCCGTCCTCCCGTTCGCGACCAGGGCCGCCCGCGCCGCGACGGACGGCGGCTCGGCCGCCCGCGCCTGCGCCGCCCAGCCGAGGGCGACCGCCGCGAGGAGGAGGAGCAGGGCGAGGCTCCGTCGCACGCCCCCAGGCTATAACTCCGGGCGATGGAGCCGTCTCGAACCGGCGACCCGCCCGCGCGCGTCCGCGGCGTCGAGCGCTCCCTCGAAGTCCGCGTCGGGCGCCTGGGCGGGTTCGAGCTCCGGCCGACACGCGTGTTCGTGTGGGGCGGCGAGGCGCGGGAGGGGAACGAGCGCGTTCTGCCCCTGGCGGCGACGCCGCGGCGGCTGCGCGTTCCGCGCCGCCGGCGTGAGCTCCACGCGGGCCCCGTGGAGGTGCGCGCCCTCGGGAACCCGCTTCTGACCGTGACACTCGCGGGCGTCCACGCGGCGCGGCGCCTTCGCCGCGGCCGCTAGCCGCGGCGCAGGCGGATGCGCTGGCCGGGCTGCAGCTCGAGCGGGTCGATCCCCGGGTTCAGCTCGAGGAGCTCCTCCTCGGTCGTCCGGAACCGCTCGGCGATGGAGACGAGCGTGTCGCCGGCGCGGACACGGTAGAACCGCCTCCTCGGCCTCTGCCCGTCCGGCTCGGTCGTCGTCACCGGCTCGGTCCCCGTCGGGGTCGACGCGGCCGCGGGCGGGGTCCCGTCCGATTCCGCGTCGTCTGCGCTCAGCGCTCCCTGCACGAGCGCGACGAGCACGATGGCTGCGAAGAAGAAGGCGGCCGGCGCAGCGAGGCGCGCGGCCCAGATCCGCAGGCGGTCCTCGCTCACCAGCCGGACACGGCCCAGACCTCGCCGCGAAGGCGGGCGGCCTCTGCGGCCGCCGCCCGCCGCCAGTCGGCGCCGCCGGTGCGAAACGCGTAGATGACCGAGCGGGAGACGGGGACGAGCGCGCTCGCAGGGCCGCTCGTGAACGCGCGGGCGACGTCGGCGGGGGTCGCTCCCTGGGCGCCGACGCCCGGCAGCAGCAGAATCGCCTGCGGCATCAAGCGCCGGGCCTCCGCGACGGCGCGCGGATACGTCGCCCCGACGACGGCGCCGACGCTCGAGAGCCCGCGGTCGCCCACGAGGTCCTCGCCCCACTCGGAGACGAGCTCCGCGAGGTGCTGCCACAACCGGCGCCCGTCGGAGAGGGCGGCGTCCTGGAGGTCGGCGCTCCCCGCGTTCGACGTCTTCACGAGGCAGAAGAGCCCGCTGCCCGAGCGGCGGCAGGCGGCGAGGAGCGGCTCGAGCGAGTCGCTCCCCAGATACGGGTTGACGGTCAGCGCGTCGACTCGCGGCGGCTCGCCGTCCCGGTCCTCGAGGTACGCGGACGCGTACGCCCGCGCGGTGGAGCCGATGTCGCCGCGCTTCCCGTCGGCGACGACGAGAAGCCCCGCGGCCCGCGCGTAGTCGCAGACCTCCTCGAACGCGCGGAAGCCGTCCGCGCCGAGCGCCTCGAAGAACGCGAGCTGCGGCTTCACGCCCACGACGTACGGCGCGACCGCGTCGACGAGTCCCCGGCAGAAGCGCGCCACGGCCGCGGCCGCGGCGCTCCGGCTCACGTGCGTATCGCCGCGGAGCTCGACGGGAAGGAGCTCGGGCCGCGGGTCGAGCCCGACGAGGAGCTGGCTGCGCTTCCGGTCGACCGCCTCGGCGACGCGGTCGGCGAACGTCGCCGCCGCCGTCCGCGGACCGGCTTCGACCTCCTGGGCCATAGACCTACATTAGGCTACTTCCGGCCACGGATGGGCGCACGCGGCCGCGATGCGCGACTCGTCGAGCGGCAGGACGGCGAGCTCGGGCGGCGGGCGGCGGAGGAAGGAGCCGAGAAGGGCGAGCTCGTCCGCGTCCTCCGGCGCGAGCGACGCCTCGGCGGAGAGCGCCTCCCTCATCCCGACGCGGATCTCGACGAGCGCGCCCGCGCCCCGAGGGAGGCTGCGGACGGCGCCGATCCTGCCGTGGGCGACGAAGAACGCGCGGACGAACCCCGGCTCCGCGGCGGGCGCCAGCAGGCAGAGCTCCGCGCCGCGCAGCCGCTCCAGCTCGGCGAGCTCGCGGAGGACGCCGGCGAGGGCGTCGATCCTGTCGCGGAGGCGCGCGGCGTCCTCGTACCGCCTGCACGCCGCCAGCTCGGCGAGCCGCGAGCGCAGGCGCGGGAGCGGGCCCCCGGCAAGGAGCGTCTCGAGCTCTGCGGGCGTGGCGCCGTCCAGCGCGCGCGCCGCCCGCGCGGCGCGACTGCGGCTGCGGACGGGCCCGAGGCGGGTCGGCGTCCGCGAGACGACGAAGCCGCCGCCCCGTTGCCTCATCCGCGAGCTGCGTCCGCCGGCGAACGCCCGCGGCGGCCGGCCGGACCGCCACGTCTACCTGAGGCAACG
>DATAAQ010000034.1:0-10859 GCA_036260055.1 Gaiellaceae bacterium
CCGGCCGCCAGCCGCTCGAGCAGCGCGTGCGCGAGCCCGTGCTGGTGGATGAGAACGACGTCCGGGCGCTGGGGCAGTGCCGAGAACCAGGCGAGCAGCTCCGCGCGGGCGTCGACGAACGCCTGCTCCTTGAGCTCGAGCGGGCGTCGGCCCGGGTGCGCCGCGGCGCTCTCGAGCGGGTCGTCCCAGCCGGCCACGAGCAGGCCGTCGACGTCGACCACCGGCCGGCCGTCGGTGCCGCCGTCCGGGAGCAGGCGGCCGCTCCGGGTCAGGACGGTGACTCCGGCCCGCGCGGCCGCCCGCATGAGCGGGCGGGAGTCGTGGTTCCCCGAGACCGCGAGGACCCGGCTCCCGAGCTCGGCCACCGGGGCGACGACCGGGGCCTCGTACCGGGCGCCCCGCTGGGTGAGGTCGCCGGCGAGGAGCACGGTCTTCCCGCTCGCGAAGCCCTCCAGCGCGGGCAGCACGAGCGTGTTCGAGTGGAGGTCGGAGGCGACGACGACGCTCCGCTCGGCCCGGGGCGCGCTCCCGCCCCGCTCCCCCGCGACCGCGATCAGGCGCGTGAGGCCCGCCACCGCCTCGTGGTAGGAGTCGTCGTAGCCGCCTCCGTCGGCCAGCAGGCGCTCGGAGAACTCGAGCAGGCGGGGGAGCTCCTCCCCGTGCGCGTAGAACGTCGGCTCGCGCAGGGCGGAGTAGTCGAAGCGGCTGACGCCGAGCCCGAGCGCTGAGACGGCGGCGAGGGTGACGGCGAACCCGGTGAGCGGCCCGAGCACGAGCCAGCGCCGGCGGCCCCACGCGGCGACGAGCGCGCCGGCGAGGAGCCCGCCCGCGGCGCCTCCGAGCAGGGCGATCGCCGCGGCCCGGCGGAGGCCGTCGCCGACGACGTCGCGGAGCTCCGACTCGAGCAGCCCGAGGCTCGCGTCGGCCGCGCCGCCGGAGCGGACGGCGGCCAGCGCGGCGTCGCGGTCGAGCGAGCGGAACTCGAGCACGACGGCGAGAGGGGACCGGTAGGGGCTCGTACGGACGCCCCAGTCGACCACCGGGACGTAGACGTCCAGGCGGCCGCTCCGCGCGGGGCCCACGCGCACGTCGACCGTGCCGAGCGTCACCGTCCGCGAGGCCGGCTCCGCCGCCCGGAGCGCGACGACGCCTCCCGCGAGCGCGAGCGCGGAGCAGAGGAGGACGAGCGAGCCCGTCCGGCCGAAGCGACGCCAGGTCATGCCGTAGGAACAGTGTCGGCCTCGGACCGCCCCGCTTCCACCCCCCGTTGGTCGAGCCTCAGCTCGAGGGGGCGCGGAGGTTGCGCTCGGCCCTCGCGACGAGCGCGCGCCCGTACTCGCGGTGCGGCCCCATGCCGAGCTCCCACTCGGCGTGCGCCAGCCGCCCGTCGCGGCGCAGCGCCGAGCGCGAGAGCGCCCGCGCGCTGTAGTGCGAGATCACCGTCGTGCGCATGTAGGAGCCCTCGGCGAGCCGGACGACCTCGTCGGCGAGCGCGCGGCCCTGCACGCGGGCGATCGTGTGCCAGCGTTCCGGGTCCTCGTCCGGATCCGAGAACTGGACGTAGTAGACCGGCTCGACGTTCATGCACGCGCCTTGGCGCGGCGGAACGTCTGCACGATCTCCGCGCCCACGGCCACGGCGACCTCCTCCGGAGTGCGGGAGCCGATGTCGAGCCCGATGGGGGCGTGGACGCGGGCGATGTCCGCCTCGGCGACGCCCTCCGCCTTCAGCCGCTCGGCCCGCGCGGCGTTCGTGCGGCGGCTTCCCATCGCGCCGATGTAGCCCGCCGGCGTCCCGAGCGCCACCCTCAGCAACGGGACGTCGAACTTCTGCTCGTGCGTGAGGACGCAGATCACCGTACGCTCGTCGACCGGCGCGCGCGAGAGGAAGCGGTCGGGCCATTCGACGACGAGCTCGTCCACGTCCGGAAAGCGCTCGGGCGTCACGAACCTCGAGCGGGCGTCGCAGACGGTCACGCGGTAGCCCAGAAGCCGCCCCACGCGCGCGACCGCGGCCGCATGGTCGACCGCGCCGAAGACGTACATGGCCGGGCGTGGCGCAAAGGAGGCGACGAAGAGCTCGTCGCTCGCGAGCCCCGTCTCCGCGGCCGCACCGTCCGAGACGAGCCGCTTCTCGCCCGCGCGCTCCCCGGCCACGCGGACCTCGAGCGAGACGGCGCGCTCCTCGCGCACCGCCGCGGCGATCTCTTCGACGATGTCGCGCTCGGCCAGGTCGACGAAGATGTGCACGGTGCCGCCGCAGGGGAGGCCGACTTCGAACGCTTCCTCGTCGGCGATTCCGTACGTGACGAGGCGCGGTCGCTCGCCGGCGAGGACGGCACGCGCCTCCTCGTAGACGGCCGGCTCGACGCAGCCGCCCGTGACCGAGCCCGCCACCTCGCCGCTCTCCGCGACGGCCAGCACGGCACCGGGCGCGCGCGGCGCCGAGCGCTCGGTCTTCACGACCGTCGCCGTCGCGACGCGCTTCCCGTCCGCGAGCCACCGCTCGAGCGTGTCGAGGACGTCCCTCATGCGGCGAGAATAGCCTCTGGCGCTACGCCGCTCGCTCGAGCCGCTCGAGCTCCCGGAGCCGCGGGTGGAGCTCGGGATAGCCGGACACGCCGTGCTCGCCGAGATCGAGGCCTGCCGTCTCCGTCTCGGGCTCGGAGCGGATCCCCCAGCGCGTCTTCAGTCCCCAGAGGATCGCGTACGAGGCTCCGAAGGTGAAGGCGCCGACGACGAGGAGCCCGAGCGCCTGCACCCCGAGCTGGTGGAAGCTCCCGGTGTAGAGGAGGCCGCCCTGGCCGACGCCGAGGTTCGCCGCCAGCGCGGGTACCGCGAAGACGCCCGTGGCGAGGGTGCCCCAGACGCCGGAGAGCCCGTGCACCGCCACGGCGCCGATGGGGTCGTCGATCCGCACGCGCTCGACGAAACGGACGCCGACCACGCCGATCACGCCCGCCCCGAGCCCGACGAGCGCCGCCGCCCACGGGGCGACGAAGCCGGAGGCGGCCGTGACGGCGACGAGCCCGCCGATGGCGCCGTTCAGCATCATCGTGATGTCCGGCTTCCGGAGGAGGAGCCACGCCGTCGCGATCCCGCCGACGGCGCCGGCCGCCGCGGCGAGGTTCGTGGTCAGCGCCACGTAGCCGAAGTAGCCGAGCCGGTCGCCCGTCACGACGCCGAGCGTCGAGCCCGGGTTGAAGCCGAACCAGCCGAACCAGAGGATGATCGTCCCGAGGACGGCGTAGGGCATGTTGTGCCCGGGGATCGGATGCGCGCGTCCGTCGGTCCCGAAGCGGCCGAGCCGCGGCCCGAGGAGGAGCGCGCCGGCCAGGCCGGCAAGGGCGCCCTGGTAGTGGACGACGGTCGAGCCGGCGAAGTCCTGCATGCCGAGGGTGAAGAGCCAGCCGTCCGCGTGCCAGACCCAGTGCGAGACGACGGAGTAGACGAGCGTGAAGGCGGCGCCGAAGGCGAAGTAGACCCAGAGCTTCGCCCGCTCCGCCATCGCGCCCCAGACGATCGCGACGGCGACGCCGGCGAACACGACCTCGAAGAGGTAGGCGCTCGCGGCCGGGATCGTGGCGAAGACGGAGAACGGAGCCCGGGCGACGCCGAGGAGGGCCTCCGTGCTGGGGAAGAAGCCGGAGAGCCCGACGAGCGCGTTGCCGTCGCCGAAGGCGAGCCCGAAGCCGACCGCCCAGTAGACGAGCGAGCAGAGGCCGAAGACGAGGACGTTCTTCCCGGCGATGTGCGCCGCGTTCTTCATCCGCGTGAGACCCGCCTCGAGGAGCGCGAACCCGGCCTGCATGAACATGACGAGGACGGCCGCGACGACGACCCAGACGGTGTTCGCCGCGATGAGGAGCTCGCTCGTCTTCAAGATCGCCTCCCTTCGGGAACGAAAAAGGCCCCGGGAGCCCGTGCTCCCGAGGCCGCGTCGCCTGTCCCGAAGCTACCGCGCCGCCCGGACGGACGCGGGCGCTCCCTGACTCGCTGAGGCCGTGTCCCCCGTGGGCATGCCGGGGTCAGACCCCGTCGTGTCCCTAAGGGACAGGCGGCGACGGAGTCATGCGGCCTCCCGCCGCAGCGGCCGCGCCCGAGGCGTCGTTTCGGGGTCAGACCCCGTCGTGTCCGCGCGAGACCGGTCTTCGGCCTCGCGCGCCGCGCTGGCCTCGCGGCCCCGCGATCCGAAAGACTACGCCCGTGCGGACGCTCTTCTCGAACGCCTTCGTCGTCACGATGGACGACGCCGGCACCGAGCTCGAGAACGGCTGGATCCTCGCCGAGGACGGCTTCGTCGTCGAGGTCGGGGACGGGTCGCCGCCGTTCGCCGAGCACTTCGAGAACCTCGCCGGCGCGCTCGTCACCCCCGGGTTCGTCAACGTCCACCACCACCTGTACCAGAACCTGACGCGAACGCGGGCGCAGCAGGCGGACCTCTTCACCTGGCTCCGGACGCTCTACCCGCTCTGGGCGCGCATCGACGCGGAGGCCGAGTACGCCGCCGCCCGGGCCGGCCTCGCCGAGCTCGCGCTCTCGGGCGTGACGACCGTCTTCGACCACCACTACGTCTTCCCGCCCGGCCGCACGGGGCTCGTCGAGGCGGAGATCCAAGCGGCCAAGGACGTCGGCGTCCGCCTCGTCGCCTCCCGGGGCTCGATGGACGTCGGCGAGTCGCAGGGCGGCCTCCCTCCCGACGATCTCGTCGAGGACTGCGACCACGTGCTCGCGGACACCGAGGGGCTGGCCGTCCTCCACGAGCCCGACCCCGGCGCCTGGACCCAGATCGCGGTCGCCCCCTGCTCGCCGTTCTCGGTCTCGAAGCGCCTCATGGTCGAGTCGGCGGAGCTGGCACGCCGCCTCGGCCTCGGCCTGCACACCCACCTCGCGGAGACGGTCGAGGAGGAGGAGTACTGCAAGGGCCTCTTCGGCTGCCGGCCCGTCGAGTACCTCGAGCAGGTGGGCTGGCTCGCCGACGACGTCTGGTGCGCGCACTGCGTCCACCTGTCACGCGCGGACGTGGACGCGTTCGGCCGAGCGGGGACCGGCGTCGCGCACTGCCCCACGTCGAATCTCCGCCTCGGCGCCGGCGTCGCCCCCGTGCGGGCCCTGCTCGACGCGCGGGTGCCCGTGGGGCTCGGGGTCGACGGGTCCGCCTCGAACGAGCGCGCCGACCTCGCCGGCGAGATGAAGCAGGCGCTCCTCGTCGCCCGCGGCCGCGACGGCGCCGGCGCGATGGGCCCGCGGGACGCCCTGCGGCTGGCCACGCGCGGCGGCGCGGCCGTCCTCCGGCGTAGCGACCTCGGATCCCTCGAGCCGCGCAAGTGTGCGGACTTCGCCGTCTGGCGGACGGACATGCTCGAGTTCGGCGGCGCCGACGACCTCGTGGCGGCGCTCGTCCTCTCGGGCCCGCACGCGGTCGACCGCCTCTACGTCGGCGGCCAGCCGGTCGTCCTCGGCGGAGACCTCGTGCGCGTGAACGAGCGCCAGGTCATCCACGACCAGCGCCGCCAGGCGCAAAGATTCCTCACGTGAGCGCCTCGCTCTCGACGCACGTCCTCGACACGCAGGGAGGTCGCCCCGCGGAGGGCGTCCCCGTGCGCCTCTACCGCGGCGACGAGCTCGTCTCCGAAGGGGTCACCGACGGCGACGGCCGCATAGGTGCGCTCGCCGCCGACCTCGCGCCGGGCCCGTACCGGCTCGTCTTCCGGCCGGCGTCGCCGTTCTTCCGCCGCCTCGAGGTCGAGCTCGAGCTCGGCGACGGCCACTTCCACGTCCCGCTCCTGCTCGCCCCCTTCTCGTGCACGATCTACCGCGGAAGCTGAGCGCCGAGGAGCTGGAGGATCTCTTCGGCGCGCGCACGCGCCTCGTCGAGCTCCTTGCCGAGCGCGAGGATCCACTCGGCCAGGCGCGCGCTGTGCTCGACGAGCTGAGCGAGGATGAGCGGCTGGAGGCGCTCGCGGCGCATCCGCGCATCGGCGAGCGGCGCCTGAGCGGCCGCTCCGCGCGCGAGCAGGGCGACGAGGAGGACCCCGGAACGCTCGCGGAGCTCGCGCGCCTGAACGACGAGTACGAGCGGCGCTTCGGCTTCCGCTTCGTCGTCTTCGTCGACGGCCGGCCGCGGAGCGCGATCGTCCCGGTCCTGCGCGAGCGCCTGGCCCGCTCCCGCGAGGAGGAGCTCGCGACCGCGTGCGACGAGCTCGTCGCGATCGCGAGAGACCGGTGGCGCGGCCGGTAGCGACGGCGTACGGGAAGCACGCGGTCTCCGTCTACCGGGTCGGCGGCGGCCGCCTCTTCGCGTGCGAGGTCGACATGCTCGTCCGGGGCGAGGCGTTCACGAGCGCGTACACCGAGGGAGACAACTCGCTCGTGGTCGCCACCGACTCGATGAAGAACTTCATCCACCGCACGGCGGCGGACGCCGCGCCGGTCGGTCTCGAGGACCTCCTCGTCGAGGTCGGCACACGGTTCCTCGCACGCTACGAGCACGTGGACTCCGTGGAGGTGAGCGGACGCGAGCGGGTGTTCGCGCCGCGGGCGGGGAACGTCCTCCAGCGCCTCTACGACGACCGCGCGAGCGCGACGCTGACCCTCTTCCGCGACGGACGGCGGATCGAGCACTCCGGACGCGAGGGGCTCCACCTCATCAAGCTGAGCGGGAGCGCGTTCGCAGGCTTCGTGCGCGACGAGTACACGACGCTCCCCGAGACGCGCGACCGGCCGCTCTTCGTGCACCTCGACGTGCGCTGGCAGAACGGCGACTACGCACGGCGCGCGGACGGCGAGCGGGTGAGGGAGACGCTCGTCGCGACCTTCGCGGAGTTCGACTCGGAGTCCATCCAGCACCTCGTCCACGAGATGGGCGTCCGCGCGCTCGAGCGCTTCCCGGAGATCGCCGCCCTGCGCTTCAGGGCGGAGAACCGCCTCTGGGACACCGCGCACGCGGCCGGCGACGTCACGGTCTACACCGACGCGCGCCCTCCGTACGGCGTCATCGAGCTCGAGATCGAGCGGTGATCATCCCGCGCCGCTACAACGGGCCGCCGGAGTCGGCCAACGGCGGCTACGCCTGCGGGCTCGTCGCGGGTCTGCTCGGCGGCACGGCGGAGGTGACGCTCCGGAGGCCGCCTCCGCTCGAGCGCGAGCTCGCGGTGGCGCTCGAGCTCGACGGGACGGAGGTCGAGCTCCGGGACGGCGACGCCGTCGTCGCCGAAGGGCGCGTCGTCGAGTGGGAGCTCGACGTTCCCGACCCCGTCTCCGTGGAGGACGCGGAGGCCGCCTCCCGGCGGTACGCAGGCTTCCGCGAGCACGCGTACGAGACCTGCTTCGTCTGCGGGCCCGCTCGCCCTGACGGACTCGCGATCTTCGCGGGGCCGGCCGAGGGGCGCCCGGGCGTCGTGGCGGCCCCGTGGACGCCGGCGGAGGCCGTGCCGCCCGAGATCGCCTGGGCCGCGCTCGACTGCCCGAGCGGCTGGGCCGTCGACGACTTCCAGCGCGAAGGCGTCCTCCTCGGCCGCATGGCGGCGCACGTCCTGCGGGTCCCGGACGCCGGCGAGCCCCACGTGGTGATGGGCTGGCGCCTCGGAGAAGACGGCCGCAAGCGCTACGCCGGCTCGGCGCTCTTCGCCGCCGACGGCGAGCTGCTCGCCTCGGCGCGCTCCACCTGGATCGTCGCCGCACCCGCGCGGTGAGGCTGACGCAGCGGCCGAACCCGTCGTCGAGATGGACGTCGTCGACGTCGTCCTTGCGCAGGGGCGGGCGGTTCCGAGGGCGGACGCGATCGTGCTCGTGCGCGTCGAGGACGCGGCGGAGCTCGTCTCCCCGACCTGCGACGCCGGCGCGAGCGAGGCGGAGGTCGGTGCGCGCGCCGGCAGGCCCACCGGGCCGAGCTCAGGGGAAGAGGTCGCGCTCCGGGGGCATGACGAGATCGCGCGCCGTCCCCTCCCCCGGAGGGACGCGGTAGCCGCGCACGAGGGCCGCCGGGACGGCCCGCGCCTTGCCCATGACGAGCTCGGCCGCGCCGGCGAGCTCGTCGGCGACGGCGATGACCGTTCCCGTGAGCTCGTAGCCGCGCGTGTCCTCCGTCCCGCGGAGATCGAGGAGCGGGCGCATGCCCGCCACGCCGACCGCCACGTCCGTCGTGCCCTGGCGCCAGGCGCGCCCGAACGAGTCGCTCACGACGACCGCGGGCGCGACGCCGAAGCGCCCCGCGAGCGCGTCGCGGATGCCCGCGGCCGAGGCGTCGGGGTCGCGCGGGAGGAGGACGACCCAGCCGTCGTCCGGCGCGTTCGAGCGGTCGACGCCCGCCCCCGCGCAGACGAACCCGTGCTCCGTCTCGGCGATGACGAGCTCGCCGCGGCGGCGCCGAACCCCGTGCGCCTCGCGGAGCACGACGGCGAGATGCTCGTCGGTGCGCTCGAGCCGCCCTTCCGCCTTCGAGACGGCCTTGTGCGCGACGACGACGACGTCTTCCTCCTCGAGGCCGCCGACCTTCTCGATCGCGTCGCCGAGCAGCCGCGAGAGATCGTCCCCGGGAGCAAGCTCGGGGAGCCCCTCCAGGGGAAGGACACGGACCTCGGGCATGCTCAGAAGAGCCCGCGGCGCCTGAGCGCGAACGCGAGGACGGCGATCGCCGCCACGGGCAGCACGACGCCGTACCCGACGAACGCCGCGGTGCTCCCGATGTGGTCGACGAGGACGGCGAAGTTCTGCCCGAAGAAGCCGGTGATCACGACGAGGGGAAGCGCGATCGTCGCGATCACGGTCAGACGTTTCATCACGGTGTTGAGGCGGTTCGAGACCGTCGTCAGATAGAGGTCCATGGAGCCGGTGAGGATCTCCCGGTAGACGTCCACCTGGTCGCCGAGCCGGATCAGGTGGTCGTGGACGTCGCGGAAGTACCGCCGTGCGTCCTCGTCGAGCCCCGGGAGCCCGTCTCCGGCGACGAAGCGGCCGACGAGGTCGCGCTGCGAGGCGACGGTCCGCCGCACCTCCACGAGGCGGCGGCGCAGGGCAAAGATCTCCTGCAGCTGCTCCTCGCTCGGGCCGGCCAGCATCTCGTCCTGCAGCACGTCGATCCGGTCGCCGAGGTCCCCGAGCGCGGGGAAGAAGCTGTCCACGAGCGCGTCGAGGAGCTGGTAGAGGAGCTCGACCGGCCTCGGCGACCGCCCCGGTCGCCGGGCGTACCGCTCGCGCACCTGCTCGAACGCCGGCGCCTCGTCGCGCCGCACCGTGACGAGGTGGCGCTCGGAGTAGAACGCGTGCACCTCGACGAGGCGGTCCTCGTCGGGCGGCGGCGCAGCCCCGTAGAGGACGAGGAAGGCGAACTCCCCGTAGTCCTCGAGCTTCGGGCGCTGCCCGAAGTGCTCCGAGTCCTCGAGGGGGAGCGGGTGGAAGCCGAAGACGTCGCGCAGGAGCGCGTAGTCGTCCGGGCCTGGGTCCTGGAGATCGAGCCAGAAGAACTCGCCGGCGTGAAGGCGGCCTTCCAGCGTCGCGGGGTCGATCCGCGCCTGCGGCGTCCCGTCCCGGTCGAGGAGGTGGGCGGTCACGGCAGACCGGTGATGCGGACGCCGCTGTTCGCGCGGTACGTGCGGTTGACGTTGAGGAGCACCGCCGTGAGCGTCTCGAGCCAGCGCGCCACCTCGAGGCGTCCGCAGTCGACCGCGCGACCGGCGACGAGCCGGTCCGCCAGGGCGGCGACGACGGCCTTCGCCTCGGCGTCGTCGGCCGCTAGGAGCACGTCCTCGTCGAGCGGGAGCTCGGGCTTCGCGAGAGCCCTGGCGCTGACCGTGTGGAACCCCGCCACGACGCGCGCCTCGGGGGCGCGTCGCTGAGCCTGCTCGGCAAGCGAGATCTCCGCCGGCCGGGCGAGCGGGCGTCCGTCCTCGAAGGCGACGGGGCTGGCCACGCTGACGACGATGCGACCCGCGAGGTCGGCGGCGAGCGTCTCCGCCGTACGGGCGACGCCCTCGGGAGGCACGGAGAGGAAGACCAGGTCCGTGCGGGACGCCTCCTCGTTCGAGACGAAGTCCCCCCGCGGCGTGCGGGAGCCGATCACGACCTCCTCGCCCAGCAGGCGCAGCCGCTCGGCCAGACCCTGGCCGAAGTCGCCGCTGCCGCCGACGATCCCGATCACGCGATGGCCTCCAGGATGGCGCGCCCGACCTCCGCTCTCGACTCGGGATCCACCATAACGATCGGCGCGACGATCGCCCCGGGAAGGTCGCCGGCGTCGCGCGGGTCGACGACGACGCGGGCGTCGAGGTCGGCGTAGAGGGCGGCGATGCCCCGCGGGCCGGGCTCGTGCCCCAGGGAGGTCATCATCTCGGCGAGCGGGCCCCGGAGGGCGCGGCCGCCGAGGAGCGGCGAGACGGCGATGACCCGTTTGCCCGCCAATGCCGCACGGATGCCGGGAACCGCCAGGATCGGGAAGACGGAGGTGAAGGGATTCGACGGGGCGAGAAAGACGATCTCGGCCGCCGCCACGGCCTCGAGCACGCCCGGCGCCGGCCGGGCGGTCTCGGCGCCGTCGTACCGAAGGGCGAGCACGGGGTCGCGGTGCCGGCGGGCGACGAACCACGTCTGGAAGAGCAGGTCGCCCGCGGGGGTCTCGACGATCGTCCTGACGGGATCGTCGCTCGCCGGGAGCAGGCGAACCCCGACGCCGAGCCGCTCGCACAGCTCCCCGGTGACGAGGGAGAGCGGCCGGCCGGCCCGCAGCAGGCTCGTGCGGACGAGGTGGAGGCCGATGTCGCGGTCGCCGAGCGTGAACCAGGTCTCGCCCCCGAGCCGGTCGGCCATGCCGAGCGCGCCGTAGCTCTCCTCGCGGACGCCCCAGCCCCGCTCCTCGTCGAGGAG
>DATAAQ010000035.1:0-8926 GCA_036260055.1 Gaiellaceae bacterium
CGTTCCAGATCGGGAAGGTGTTCTGAGCGTCGCCGATGTAGTTGAAGAGCCGCTGCTCGTCCCAGTCGTAGGCCGTCCAGGCCCACCCGCGACCGCCCATCCCCGTCGCCGTCAGGTCGGCGCGCCACGCCTCGATGCTCCCGAAGTCGCGCTCGATCAGCTCGGCCACCGCCCCGTCGGGCACCCCGCCGCCGCCGCCGAGGTGCTCGAAGTAGATCTCGTGGTTCTTCACGCCGCCGATCGCGAAGGTGAGGTCGACCTTGAGCGCCCGGACGTCCGAGTACACCTGGTTCGCGGAGCCGAGGTCGACCTCGGCGAGCTTCCCGAGAATCTCGTTCCGCTTCGCCACATAGCCCTCGTAGAGCTTGTAGTGGGCCTCCACCGAGGCGCGGGAGATGCCGTCCATCTCGAGGAGCGCCGGCTTGAGCTCCCGGGCGGCGATCTCCTCGTGGTTGAAAGCCAGCGTCGCCATGCTCACCTTCCCGTTCTCGACTGTGCGGCGCGCAGCTTATCGTTCCGCGGGATGGCGTCCTCCCACGCTGCTCTCGTCACCGGCGGAACGGGCCGCGTGGGGCGCGTCGTGGCAGAGCGGCTGGAGGGGGACGGATACCGGGTGAAGGCGGCCGGGCGGGCGGACGGCGACCTGCGCGAGGCCGCCGCCGCGCGGAGACTCGTCGAGCGCGCCGCCGAGGAGCTCGGGAGCCTGGACCTCGTCGTCCATGCCGCCGCCGAGGGCTTCGTCCCACGACCCGTCGCCCGGGTGAGCGAGGACGACTGGGAGGCGGCGTTCGGCGCGACGGCGAAGGGCAGCTTCTTCGTCGCGCAGGCTGCCGCCCCGTACCTCCGGGAGTCGGAGCTCGGCCTCCTCGTCCTCGTCGAGGACGTCGCCGGGTACCAGGCGTGGCCGTCCTTCGCCCCGCACTGCGCCGCGAAGGCGGCGCAGGCGATGCTGACGCGCGTGCTCGCCCGCGCCCTGGCGCCCGACGTCCGCGTCTGCGGCGTCGCGCCCGGGCCCGTGGCGGTCGCGCCGGGGCAGGAGGAGCGGCGCGCGGCGGAGACGCTGCTCGGGCGGATCGGGTCGCCGGACGACGTCGCCGACGCGGTCCTCTATCTCGCGCGCGCGAGATTCGTCACCGGCACATCGCTCGTCGTCGACGGCGGGCGCCTGCTGAGCGGACGCAATCCGCTTCCCGGTTGAGTTGCGTATCGGGAGGCGCTATGGCTGTTGGCGCGGTGGTTGCGACGGCTGAGACGGACGGGCACCTGATCCAGCGGGTCGCCGGCGGAGACCGGGAGGCGTTCACCGAGCTCTACCGGCGCTTCGCGCGGCCCGTCCTCGCGATGGCGGTGCGGCAGCTCGGCGACGCCGGCCGCGCGGAGGAGGCCGCCCAGGAGACCTTCGCGGCCGTCTGGCGCTCCGCCCGGAGCTACCGGCCCGAGCGGGGCTCGGGGTCGGCGTGGCTCTACGCCGTCGCCCGCCACGCGATCATCGACCGGGCGCGGCAGCGGCGCGAGCCGGTCGCCGACGTGCCCGACGAGCCGTCCCCGGCCGCCGGGCCTGACGAGGCGGTCGAGTCCTCCTGGCTCACCTGGCGTGTCCACTCCGCGCTCGAGCAGCTCCCGGAGCGCGAGCGGGTCGTCCTCGAGCTCGCGTACTGGAGCGGCCTCTCCCAGGCGGAGATCGCGAGCTACCTCGACGTCCCCCTCGGCACCGTGAAGACGCGGACGCGCACGGGCCTCGCCCGACTCTCCACGCTCCTCGACGAGGTGAGGCCGTGAGGGAGCCGCCCGACTTCCGTGACCTCGTCGGCGACGACGTCCCGCCCGAGGAGCTCGAGCGCCTCGCCCGCGCGGATGCGCTCCTCCGCCGGGTCCCCGCGCCGCCCGCGCACGTCCCTGAGTCGCTCACTCGCTCGGTCGCGCGCGTCGCCGAGAGCCCCGAGCCGGCCTGGCCACGGCGCCGGCTCGCGCTCGGGCTCGCACTCGCGGCGGCGCTGGCCGCTCTCTCCTTCGGCGTCGGCCGCTGGACGGGCGACGAGGGGTTCGAGACGCGCTTCACCGTCGCGATGCAGCCGACCGAGAACGCGCGCGCCGCCGCGGCCGTGATCCGCGTCGGCGAGCGCGACGACGCGTCGGGGAACTGGCAGCTCGAGCTCGAGGTCTCCGGCCTGCCGCCCCTCGCCCGCGGCGAGACCTACGACCTCTGGCTCGCCAAGGACGGCGAGTACGCGGCGAGCTGCGGGACGTTCTCCGTCGGCGAGGGGGAGACCACGGTCCGTATGACTGCCTCCTACCGGCTCTCCGAGTACGACACGTGGGTCATCACGAAGCACGGGGCGGAGGACGAGGAGGAGCCCCCGTGGCTCCTGCGCGCGCCCATCGCCTGAGGGATTCCTAGGGCGCGACGCGGCCGGCGGCGACGAACGCCTCGTACGTGACCGGCATCTCCTCGGCGAGGAAGCGCTCGCACGCTTCGGCGTAGCGGCGGATCTCGCGCTGGGCCGTCTCGGCCGCCCGGAGCGAGACGAAGTTCATGAGCGCCCGGGCGTTGACCGTCCAGTAGAACTCGGTGTACGCCCCGACGGGCATGACGGCCCGGGCGAGCTCGCGGGCGACCCCCAGCTCGACGAGCCGCTCGTAGGCGGCGTACGCCTCGGCGTAGACGGACCGGAGCGTCTCGCGGGTGGTCTCGGCGACGTCGTAGGCCACCGGCTCGAACGAGTACGCGCCTGGCTTCCCCACCTGCGACCGGACGTCCTCGGCGGCGGGGACGTAGAAGTCGTCGGTCGCCCGCGCGTACCGCATGGAGAACTCGTTGAAGGAGCCGATGCGGTGGCGGAACCATTCGCGGGCCACGAAGATCGGGGCGCGGACGTGGAAGCGGAAAGCGTTGTGCTCGAACGGCGTCCCGTGCCGGTCGCGCAGGAGGAAGCGGACCAGCCCGACGTCCGCCTCGTCCATCTCCTCCTTCCGCCGGGCGAAGCTGACGCGCGCGGCGTTGACGACCGACAGGTCGCTCGCCATGGCGTCGTCGAGGCGGACGAAGCCGTGGTCGAGCACCTCGATGCTCCTGCCGGGAAGGACTCGCTCGGCCACGTTCATCGCGCGCGAGTGTAACGCCGGCCCCGGAGGGCCGCCCGGCGGCTCAAGTAGATTGCCGCCTCGCACGATGAGTAGGGCGTGAGGTCGACCCCGAAGGCGCTGCCGCTGGCCGTCGCCGTCCTCGCCGCGCTCCTCGCGGCGGCGACGGCGTCGGCGCAGCAGCGTCCCCTCCCCGGCCTAGCGCCCGCGGCGAACGACGCCCTCACGCGGGCGCTCGCCGACGGCAGCCTGACGGAGGCCGAGTACGCCCTCGAGCGGGCGCGCTCGCTCTTCCGCCTCGGCCGCGCACGCCGGCAGTTCGGCGACGTCGAGCCCGCGGGCGGCCGCGACGCGACGCTCCTCCTCCGGGACCTGGCCGCGCGCGTGACCCGCCTCTCCCGGCGCGAGCGGGCGCAGGCCGAGCGGCTCCTCGCGCGTCCCACCGACGGTGCCGCCGACCCCCAGGGCCAGGGCTACACGGTGTCCGAGGCGCCTCCGCTCTGCGGCGCCGACATCTGCTTCCACTGGGTCGAGAGTTCGGGCGACGCCCCGCCGGGCGCCGACGGCGATCCGGCGACCGTCCCCGCGCAGGTGCTGACGACGCAGGCGGTCTTCGAGGACGTGTGGGCGGCGCAGACGGCGCTCGGCTACCGCGAGCCGCTCTCGGACATCGCGGACGACAACAACGGCGGCGACGAGAAGCTCGACGTCTACCTCGCGAACGTCGGCGCGGACGGGCTCTTCGGCTACTGCGCCGTGGACGACCCGCCCGCGCTCCAGTTCGCCGTCCCCGTCTACTGCGTCGTCGACGACGACTACGTGGAGCTCGCGGCGGGCACGAGCCACACGCCCGACGAGCTCCTCGCGGTCACGGCCGCGCACGAGCTCTTCCACGCCGTTCAGGCGGCGTACGACTTCTTCGACGACGGCTGGCTCCTCGAGGGAACCGCCACGAACATGGAGGAGACCCTCTATCCGGACATCGACGACAACGTCGCCTTCCTGAGCTTCAGCCCGCTGACGAAGCCGGAGTACCCGCTCGACCGCGCGGGCTTCGGGGACTCCGAGTACGGGGCCTGGATCTTCTGGCGGCACCTCGAGGAGAACGCCTACGACGGCGATCCGGCGATCGTCCGGCGCGTGTGGGAGCGGGCCGCCGCCGGGCTCCCTGCCGATCCCGACGACTACTCGCTCCGCGCCGTCGCCAACGTCCTCCGCGCCGACGGCAACCGCCTGGCCGACGAGTTCGCGCGCTTCGGCGTCGCGAACCGCCGACGCGCGTACGCCGACCGTCGCCTGTATCCGCGCGCCCCCACGCACGGCTTCTTCCGCGTCGGCCCGGTCAACCCCGTCTCGGGCCCGCACGTCCGCCGGCTCCAGCACCTGACCACCAAGTACTTCACCTTCCGGCCCCGTCGCCACGTCTCCCCGACCGCTCGGCTGAAGGTCGCCGTGGACGTCCACGTCCACGGCGGCCGCGCGACCCTCGTCGTCTACTACCGGGACGGCCGCGTGCGGGTTCGCGGCTTCAGCTACACGGCGACCGGGACGGGGGCGCGCCGCGTCGCCTTCGGCCGCGGCGTCGTCTCGCGGGTCGACCTCGTGCTCTCGAACGGAAGCTCGCGGACGCGCTGCTGGCGGGACCTCGACAGGCCGCCGTTCTTCTCGTGCTTCGGCGTCCCTCGCGACGACGCCCGGGCGTTCAGCTTCCGCGCCAGGCTGCGCGACTAGACGGCGGCCGTCCGCTGCTCGCGCGCCGCGGCGGTGCGGTCGCGACCCGCGGTCGCGAGGACGACGCCCGCGAGGATCACCGCGATTCCGGCGAGCTGGACGCGGGAGGGCGATTCGCCGAGGAGCACGACGCCGAGGACGACGGAGAGCGCCGGCTGGAGCGTGAGCACGATCGAGGTCAGCGCCGCCGGCACGCGCGGGAGCGCGGCGGAGATCAGGAGCCAGCCGGCGACCTGCGACGTCAGCGCGAGGAGGACGAGCCAGCCGTGCGCCGGCCAGGCGGGCTCGAGGTCGAGCTCGCCGAGCGTCCACCCGACCGGCAGGGTCACGACAGCGGCGACGGCCGTCGCCGAGAGCAACGGGCCGGCGGGCCGGCGGAGGTCGCTGTTGCCGGCCCGGAGCACGAGGAGGAAGCCCGTGTACATCACTGCGGTGGCAACGCCGAAGACGACGCCGAGGGCGGGGTCGTCGCCGTAGGCGCCGGCGCCCACGACGCCCGAGATGAGGACGACCCCCGCGAGCACGACCGGCACGGCCGCGATCGTCCGGCGCTCGGGCCGCTCGCCGAGGAGCGCCCAGGCGACGAGGCCGACGAGCACGACCTGCACGTTCGCGATCACCGTCGCCAGGCCGGCGCCCACGGCCGCGATTGCGTGGTGCCAGAACACGAGGTCGGCCGCGAAGAAGACGCCCGCGGCGAGGGCGAGACCGTGGTCGCGGCGCGTCCGCGGGCCGAAGCGGCGCCGCTCCCAGAGCGCGAGCGCCGCGAGCGGCGGGAGCGCGTACGCGCAGCGGTAGAACGCCGCGGTGGAGGGCGGGACGCTCGCCAGGCGAACGAGGATCGCGGAGAAGCCGATGCAGGCCGCTCCGGCCATGGCCATGGCGACCGCGCGGTTTCGCAAGCCGCTACGGGATCGGCCCGGGGCCGCGGAGGACGTGGCCGCTCATGCGGGCGACGCTACCTCACGCGGGCCGGCCGGGGCGCTTCCCCGGCCCCGGCTTGCGCCCGGCACAATATGAACAGGGCGGGGAAGCGACCGTGAGCAGGATCAGGACCTTCGGCGAGGTGGACGCGCGGAGCCTCGCCCAGCTCGAGCGCTGCATGGCGGCGGGCGACGCGGAGCTGGGCGTCCTCTGCGCCGACCACCACCCCGGGTACTCCCAGCCGATTGGCGGCGGGATCGCGTACGAGGGCTACGTCTCCCCGTCGGGCGTCGGCTACGACATCGGCTGCGGCAACAAGGCCGTCCGCACGGATGCGACGCGTACCGACCTCGGGACGCTCGGCGGGGTCGAGCGCGTGATGGCCGAGATCACGCGACGCATCTCCTTCGGGATGGGCGTCGCCGCCCGCGAGCGGGTCGATCATCCGGTGCTGGAGAAGATCGCGCGGGCGGAGTTCGCGCCGCAGCAGGAGCTCGTGCAGCTGGCCCGCGCGCAGCTCGGCACGGTCGGGTCGGGCAACCACTTCGTCAACCTCTTCGAGGACGAGGAGGGTCTCGTGTGGGTCGGCGTCCACTTCGGCTCCCGCGGCTTCGGGCACAAGACCGCCTCGGGGTTCCTCGCGCTGGCGCAGGGGCTGCCGTTCGAGGGGCGTGCGCGCGAGGGCGAGATGGACTCGCCGCCCGTCCTCTTCCCCGTCGACTCCGAGCTCGGCCGGTCGTACGTGGCCGCGATGGAGCTCGCCGGGGAGTACGCGTACGCCGGGCGCGACGTCGTCGTCGCGAAGGTCCTCGAGATCCTCGGCGCCGAGACCGTCCACGAGGTGCACAACCACCACAACTTCGCGTGGCGTGAGGAGCACTTCGGACGGACGTACTGGGTGATCCGAAAGGGCTGCACACCAGCCCGGCCGGGGCAGCAGGGTTTCGTGGGAGGCTCGATGGGCGACGACTCGGTCATCCTCGAAGGGCTCGAGTCCGCCGAGGCCGAGGCGTCGCTCTTCTCGACGGTGCACGGCGCCGGGCGCGTCATGAGCCGCCGGCGGGCGCTCGGGAAGACACGCCGCCGGAAGCGCGTCGTCGACGGACGCAAGGTCTGGGTGGAGGAGCAGCTGAAGCCCGGAGCGGTCGACTGGCCCGCCGTCCGGGAGCGCCTGCGCGAGCGGGGGATCGTCCTCGTCGGCGGCGGCGCCGACGAGGCGCCCGAGGTCTACAAGCGCCTGCCCGACGTGCTCGCCGCGCACGCCGGCTCCGTGCGCGTGAGGCACCGGCTGCGTCCGCTCGGCGTCGCCATGGCCGGACGGGACGTCTACGACCCGTACAAGGACTGAGGCGGTCGCGGAAGGCCGCGCCGCGGCCGGCTTCCCGGGGTACCGTCCGCTTGACAGCCGCGACGGAGCGTGACACGGTCGCCCGCACGCAACTGGAGGAGGAGCCCCGTGGGCTTCCTGACGATCTCGTTGCTGCAGCATCCCGACGCTCCTCGCGCCTCGAGCGCGGGGCTGGACGAGAGGAGGACGCATGTCGCCTGCCAAGGTCTCTGACCCACGCCCCGGCCGCGCGACGATCGGCTTGCGGCGAGACGAGTTTCTCTTCCCGGGCTCGACCGTCGTCATCCAGGCGGAGGCCGAGCTCGACGCCGCGGAGGCACGGAAGTCGATCGGCGTGGCGAGGGTCGACAACGCGGTGAAGGTCTCGCGGGACGGGAAGCGGGCGACCTGGTCGCCCCCCGCCGACCTGCCGCCCGGGCGCCACCGGCTGCAGGTAGGGCCGCTCCTCTCGGCCTCCGGGGAGGAGCTCGCTCCCCGCATCGAGATCCCCTTCCAGCTCGTCGACTCGAAGGCGCGCGTTCCGGGGCGCGTCGCCGTCGAGGGCGTGGCCCGCGTACAGCTCTCCGGGGCAGGAAGACGGCTGCCCCTCGACCGGCCCGCGAGGGGCAAGTACGTCGAGATCGTGAAAGCGAGCGACCGGAGAACCGGCGCGCCGGTGGCACTCGCCTTCGACGAGGGGGGCAGGCGCGTGGACGCCGACCGGATCCTCCGCTCGCGGGAGGAGGAGCGGGCGAAGCGCCTCGGGAAGCTGCACGAGGACCTCGCGGCCCGCCTTCGCGCCGCGGAGGCGGGCGAGTGGCTGCAGGTGGCGGTCTGGGCCCGGACGGAGGACCCGCTCGAGGGCGCGCGGCGAGCCGAGGCCGCCGCGGGGCCTGGAGGAGCGGGGACGGCGCATGCACGAGCGCGCCCAGGGCGTGGCCGGCCTGGCGAAGGAGCTCGGCGCCCGCCGGGTCGACGTCGACGAGGCAGCGCCGGTCGTCTTCGCCCGCCTCAGGGCTCGGGCCGTGTCCGAGCTGGCGAAGCGGGAGGAGGTGGCCGGGATCTTCCTCTACGACCCCGAGGGGATCGAGGATCTCGAGGACTCCATCGGCATCGCCAACTCGGACGACGTCCACGCCCTCGGGCCGCGAGGGGCGGGTGTGCGCGTCGCCGTGTGGGAGGACGGTCCCGACGACACGAGCGACCTCGTCATCCAGGACCGGTACACGTCCTCGCCGTCGACGTCGGACCACTCCCGTCACGTGCACGGGATCATCAGGAACGACGAGGCGGGCGAGCCGCACGGGCACGCTCCCGACTGCACGCTCTACTCGGCGAACTCGAAGGACCTGGCCGCGCTCCGCTGGGCCGTCAAGGACCGTGGCTGCACGGTCGTCAACCAGAGCTTCCACCGCTCGTCCGAGCCCGAGTCGGGATCGCTCTCGTTCGACGACGTCTACAAGGACTGGCTGGCGCTGCAGTGGCCGTACCCGACCATCGTGCAGGCCGCCGGCAACTACTGGAACGGGGATCCGGACGACATCGACCCGCCGAGCAGCGAGTTCGTGAACCACAAGGGCTACAACAGCCTCGCCGTCGGCAACCACGACGACTCGGCCTCCTCGATGTCGTCCTCGTCGGTCTTCCGCAACCCGACCTCGAGCCACGGCGACCGTGAGCTTCCTGAGATCGCGGCCAACGGGACGGGCGTCGAGGCGGTCGACCTGACGAAGAGCGGCACGAGCATGGCCTCGCCGGCGGTGGCCGGCGTGACGGCCCTCCTCCAGAGCGCGTCGTCCACGCTGAAGTCGTGGCCGGAGGGCTGCCGGGCCGTCCTCCTCGCCGGGTCGACCCGCAACGTCG
>DATAAQ010000036.1:0-4359 GCA_036260055.1 Gaiellaceae bacterium
GCCGCTGCGTGCCGTGGTGGACGTGGAGCCGGAACGTGGCTCCCGAGCGCCCGGGCGTCGCCGGCGCGAGGATGAGCGCCGCCCGGTCCGCCTCGTCGGGCTCCTCGAGCGTGACCTCGACGCGGGCCCGCTGCCAGCCGCGCGGGAGCCCGGCGAGGATGTCGTTCAGCCGATCGGCCAGCGCCACGCCGGGAGTCTAGTCGCCGCCCGGCCGCTCCATCTCCCGGAAGGCCGGGTTGACGAAGCCGAAGGCGGGGCGCCGCCGACGAAGAGCGCATGGAGCGGGCGGCGCCGCCGAGGCACGACCCGGGTGTTCTACTGCTAGCTTGTCGGCGCCGTGGCCACGCTGGAGGAGAAGGGGCAGACGGTCTCGTCCGAGCGCCTCAAGGAGTTCCTGCGGGAGATGCTCCTCATCCGCCGCTTCGAGGAGAAGGTGGAGGAGCGCTTCCGCGCCGGCGAGCTTCCGGGCTTCCTCCACGTCGCCATCGGCCAGGAGGCCGTCGCGGTCGGCGTCTGCAAGGCGCTCGAGGACGGCGACGTGATCGCGTCCACCCATCGCGCGCACGGGCACACGCTCGCGAAGGGGACGCACCCGAACGAGGTCATGGCCGAGCTCTACGGCAAGGTCGAGGGCTGCAGCCACGGCTACGGGGGCTCCATGCACCTCTACGACGTCGAGCGGGGGAACCTCGGCGCGAACGCCGTGGTCGGCGGCGGCCTGCCCGCGATCGTGGGCGCCGCCCTCGCCTTCAAGCTGCGGGGCGAGCCGCGCGTGGCCGTCGCCTTCTTCGGCGACGGGGCGACGAACATCGGCACCTTCCACGAGGCGCTCAACCTCGCCCAGCTCTGGCAGGTCCCCGCCGTCTTCGTCTGCGAGAACAACAAGTACGCGGAGTCGACGCCCGCGAGGCAGCACCTGCCGATCGAGGACCTGACGAAGCGTGCGGAGGCCTTCGGCATGACGGCGATGCGGATCGACGGCCAGGACGTCGAGGAGGTCTACCGCGCGTCGAAGAAGGCGCTCGAGCAGGCGCGCGAGGGGAAGGGCCCCGTGTTCGTCGTCGCCGAGTGCGCCCGGCTCACGGGGCACTACGTGGGCGACCCGCAGGTCTACCGGCCCAAGGAGGAGGTCCGCGAGCTGCGCAGGACGCAGGACCCGATCGAGAACCTGCGGCGCCGCCTCGAGCTCTCGGACGACGAGTGGGGCGAGATGGACGCCGAGGCGACGCGCCTGGCGGAGGAGTCGGTCGAGTACGCGAAGAAGGGGACCGACCCGAAGCCCGAGGACGCCCTCAAGAACGTCTATGCCTGAGCTGACGTACCGCGAGGCGGTCCGCGACGCGATGAGCGAGGCGATGCGCCGTGACGACGACGTCTTCATCATGGGCGAGGACATCGCCGAGATGGGCGGCTCCATGGGCGTGACCCAGGGGATGCTCGAGGAGTTCGGCCCGGATCGCGTGCGGAACACCCCCATCTCCGAGATGGCGATCGTCGGCGCCGGAGTGGGGGCCGCGATCGCGGGCATGCGCCCCATCGTCGAAATCATGTACCAGGACTTCACGACGCTCGCGATGGAGCAGCTCGTGAGCCAGGCCGCGAAGCACCGCTACATGTCGGGCGGGCAGATCAAGGTGCCGCTGACGGTGCGGACGCAGGGCGGCGCCGGCTGGTCGCCGGGCGCGCAGCACGCCCAGCAGCTCGAGGCGTGGTTCGTGCACGTCCCCGGGCTCAAGGTCGTCTTCCCCTCGACCCCCGACGACGTTCGCGGGCTTCTCTGGACGGCGATCTACGACGACAACCCGGTGCTCTTCTTCGAGCACCGCACGCTCTACGGGATCAAGGGCGAGGTTCCCGACGAGCTCGACGGCATCGAGCTCGGCAAGGCGCGGGTGCACCGGGAAGGGGACGACGTCACCGTCGTGGCGACCGGGCGGCTCGTCCACGAGGCCGTGGGTGCCGCCCAGGACGCGGAGGAGCAGGGCATCTCGGTCGAGGTCGTCGACCCGCGCACGCTCCTGCCGCTCGACGAGGAGACGATCGTCGCGTCCGTGAAGAAGACCTCGCGCTGCGTCGTCGCGCACGAGGCCGTCGTCCGCATGGGGTTCGGCGCCGAGGTGGCGGCGGTCGTGCAGGAGAAGGCGTTCGACTACCTCGACGCCCCGATCGAGCGCGTCGGCGCGAAGTTCGCGCCCATCCCGTTCGCGCCGGTGATGGAGGAGTTCGTCGTCCCGCACAAGGCCGACGTGCTCGCCGCGATCAAGCGCACCGTCGGGAAGCGGTAGCCGTGGCGAACCAGGTCACCCTCCCGCGGCTCGGTCAGGGCATGGAGTCGGGCACGATCGTCAAGTGGCTCAAGTCCGAGGGCGACTCCGTCGAGAAGGGGGAGCCGCTCTACGAGCTCGACACGGAGAAGGTGACGCAGGAGGTCGAGGCCGACTTCTCCGGCGTGCTCCTGAAGATCATGGCCGGCGAGGGCGAGGAGATCGAGGTCGGCAAGGCGGTCGCCGTGATCGGCGAGAAAGGGGAGGAGGTCGCCGAGGAGCCCTCGGAGGAGCCGCGGGCCGAGGCGGAGGAGTCCGAGACCCCGGGCCGCGTCGAGCCGGAGGAGGCGGAGGCGGAGACGGGGGCCGAGAAGCCCGCCGAAGGCCCCGAGCGGGAGGAGGAGCGGGAGCGCGGCCGCGAAGCCTCGGAGCCCGCGGAGGCGGAGGCGCGGCCCGAGCCGGCGGTCGCCGAGCGTGACGGCGGCCGTGTCAAGGCCTCGCCGCTCGCGCGGAGGATCGCCCGCGAGCGCGGCATCGACCTCACGGGCCTGCGCGGTACGGGGCCCGAGGGCCGGATCGTCGCCGAGGACGTGGAGCGCGCGGGCGCCGCCCCAGCGGTCGCGGCGCCAGCGGCCCCGGCGGAGCCGGAGACGATCCCGCTCACGGGCATCCGGAAGACGATCGCCCGCCGGATGACGGAGGCGTGGCAGGCGCCCGCATTCCAGATCACGATGACGGCGGACATGAGCGCCGCCATCCGCCTCCGCGAGGCGCTCGTCGAGCGCACGGGCGAGGGGGAGACGCGGCCGACCTACTCGGACGTCCTCACGAAGGTCTGCGCCGTCGCGCTCATGCGCCACCGGGCCATGAACGCCCTTTTCGCGGGGGACGAGATCCAGCTTCAGCCGACCGCGAACGTCGGGATCGCGGTCGCCGTGCCGAACGGCCTCCTCGTGCCCGTGCTCCGGAGCTGCGAGACGAAGACGATCCCCCAGCTCGCCGCCGAGCGGGCGGACCTCGTCGAGCGCACGCGTGGAGGCAAGGTGCAGACCCAGGACCTCGAGGGTGGCACCTTCACCATCTCGAACCTCGGGATGTACGGGGTGGAGCGGTTCGTCGCCGTCCTCAACCCGCCCCAGGCGGGCATCCTGGCGGTGGGGGCGATCGAGGAGCGCGCAATCGTTCGCGACGGCGAGGTCGTGGCCCGCCCGGTCATGGAGATGACGCTCACGTGCGACCACCGCTCCGTCGACGGCGCGACGGCGTCGGACTTCCTGCGCACGGCTAAGCAGTTCCTCGAAGAGCCGGGCCTGGCGCTCTGATGTCGATCTGGTACCGCGTCTCGGATCTCGAGGCGGCGCGGTCGTTCTACAGGGAGAAGCTCGGGTTCGAGGAGGCGTACGTCGACGAGGAGGACCGGTGGGCGCGGCTCGTGCGCGGCAACGTCGAGGTCGCGCTCGCGGAGGGCGAGCCCGAGGCGGACGACGCGATCGTCACCGTCGACGTGCCCGACGTGAAGGCGGAGGCCGAGCGGCTTCGCCGGGACGGGGTCAACGTCGGCGTCGTCCTGGAGATCCCCGGCACCATCCGTCTGCTCGACGTCTTCGACCCGGACGGCAACCGGGTGCAGCTCTCGCAGGACATCTAGCGGCCGCGCGGGATGGAGGCCCACCCCGGCCCCGCCTGGGCGAGCGCGACCGCGGCGGGGCGGGAGTGGCTCGAGCGGCTCCCGCGCCTCGTCGAGGAGTGCGCCGCCGTGTGGTCGCTCGATGTGGGCGAGCCCTTCCCCGACGCGTTCGCCTCGCTCGCCCTGCCGGCCAGGCTGGCGGACGGCCGCGATGCCGTGTTGAAGGTCTGCCTCCCGGACCGCGAGAGCGAGCACGAGGCCGACGCGCTGGCGCGCTGGAACGGGGAGGGGGCGGTCCGGCTCCTCGCGCACGACCGCGGGCGCCGGGCGCTCCTCGTCGAGCGCTGCCGGCCCGGGACGCCGCTCAGCGGGCTGGATGCCGGCTCCGCGCTCGACGTCCTCGTCGGCCTGCTGCCCCGCTTGTGGGTGACCGCGGGCGAGCCGTTCCGGCCGCTCGCCGAGGAGGCG
>DATAAQ010000037.1:0-9558 GCA_036260055.1 Gaiellaceae bacterium
GGGGTCGCCGAGGGCGAAGTCGTAGTCCTTCACGGCGAAGATGTCCGCGAAGTCGCTCCCCGCCTCGACCGCGAGCTCGAACTCGAGCGGACGATGCGCGTGGTTCCGGAGGACGAAGTGGTCCTGCATCCCCTCGCCCACGAACCGCTCGCGCGCGATCGAGAGCTCGTCCTGGCCGAGCCCGCCCGCGACCGGGTTCCGAAGGTAGAACGCGGCGGAGTAGTACTCGACGCGGCCGGAGGAGAGGACGAGCGGCCTCGCTCCGTTGATCGTCAGGACCCATCGCGACAGGAAGCGGGTGTCCTCGGTGAAGAACCCCGTCGTTGGGCCGTCGAAGTCGCCGCGGTCGTCGCACACGCAGAACGTCGACCCCTCGAGGATGGTGAGGGCCATCTACCGGTCCGCGTGGCGGACGATCTGATCCTGGCTCGCCTGCTGCAGGGGCTTGACGACGATCTCGTCGACGTTCATGTGCGGCGGGCGAGTGAGCGCCCACAGGATGCAGTCGGCCACGTCCTCGGCGGTCAGGTAGTCGACTCCCCGGTAGACGGCCGCCTTCCGCTCCTCGTCACCGCCGAAGCGGACGTCCGAGAACTCCGTGCCGCCGACCATGCCGGGGTCGACGGTCGTCACGCGGATGCGGCCGACGAGCTCCTTCCGGAGGACGTACGTCAGCGCCCGCACGGCGTACTTCGAGCCGACGTACATGCCGCCGAAGGTGTACGCCTCGCGGCCCGCCCAGGAGCCCAGGTTGACGACGTGGCCGCGCCGGTCCTCCATGTGCGGGAGGACGAGGCGGGTCATGCGGACGAGGCCGAGGACGTTCGTCTCCCACATGACCGCGTCGTCCTCGTCGGAGCCCTCTGCGATCGACGTCCGGCCGAGAGCGAGCCCGGCGTTGTTGACGAGCACGTCGATCCGGCCGAGCTCGGCCGCGGCGAACGTCACGAACGACCGCGCGCTCTCGGCCTCCGTGACGTCCAGCGGCCCGACGAGATGGTCTTCGCCCGGAAGGTCGCCGGCCGCCTCGTGGAGCCGCTCGACGCGCCGGGCGCCGAGCGCCACGCGGGCGCCGGCGGCGGCGAGCGCGCGCGCCGTGGCGAGACCGATGCCGCTCGAGGCGCCCGTCACGATCGCCGTATGGCCCTCCAGAGAAGGCATTCGGGAACCCTACGCGGAGGTCCCGGCCGCCGCGTCGACGAGCTCGCCCAGGTCGCCCCCTCGGCGCCCGTGAGCGAGGCCCACCAGGTAGCAGAGAAGCGGCGCGTTGATCCGCTCGCCGCTCTCGTGCGCCGCGATCCGCGCGAGCTCGAGGAGCTCGTCGACGTCCTCGCTCGAGAGCTCGTAGGCGGAGGGATCGGCGCCGACCGCGGCGGCCAGCTTGTCGCGCGCCTCTCGCAGCCATTCGTCCACGGCCGCAGCTTAGACTCCCCCGCGACCATGAAGCTCGGGGTCCCGAAGGAGACGGCGGCCGGGGAGACGCGCGTCGCCCTCGTCCCCGACACCGCCCGCCGGCTCGTCGAGGCGGGCGTCGACGTCGTCGTCGAGACCGGCGCGGGCGAGCGGGCGTCGTTCTCCGACGCGGCCTACGAGGCGGCCGGCGCGGGGGTGGGCGAGGGCGCCTGGGACGCCGACGTCGTCTGCAAGGTGCAGAGGCCGGACGGGGAAGAGATCGCGCGGCTGCGAGCGGGCGCGGCCCTCGTGGCGCTGCTCCAGCCGCTCGTCGACGCGGAGACCGCGCAGGCGCTCGCCGAGCGCGGCGTCACCGCGTTCTCGCTCGACTCGATCCCGCGCGTCACCCGGGCGCAGCCGATGGACGCGCTCTCGTCGCAGAGCACGGTCGCGGGCTACAAGGCCGCCATCGTCGCGGCGGAGCGCCTGGGCAAGTTCTTCCCGATGCTGACGACGGCGGCGGGGACGATCCCTCCCGCGAAGGTCCTCGTCCTCGGCGCCGGCGTCGCCGGGCTGCAGGCGATCGCGACCGCCCGCCGGCTCGGCGCCGTCGTCTCCGCGTTCGACGTGCGCCCGGTCGTGAAGGAGCAGGTCGAGAGTCTGGGGGCAACCTTCCTCGAGCTCGACGTCGAGGGCGCGGAGGGCGTCGGCGGCTACGCCGTCGCGCTGGCCGCCGACCAGCACGAGCGGGAGCAGGAGCTCATCGCCCGCCATGCGCAGGAGTCGGACGCCGTCGTCACGACCGCCTTGATCCCGGGCCGGCCGGCGCCCGTCCTCCTCACCGAGGCCGCCGTCGACGGGATGCGCCCGGGTACGGTCATCGTCGATCTCGCGGCCGAGATGGGAGGCAACTGCGAGGCGACACAGCCAGGAGAGACGGTCGTCCGGGACGGCGTCACGATCGTCGGCCTGACGAACCTCGCGGCGACGATGCCGGTGCACGCGAGCCAGATGTACTCGCGCAACGTCCACGCCTTCCTCGCGCCGATGCTCGCGGACGGCGAGATCGTCCCCGACTGGGAGGACGAGATCGTCCGCGAGACGTGCGTCACCCGGGACGGGAACGTCCTCAAGGAGGCACTGGGCGCCAGGTGAGCGCGGAGCTGATCGCCTCCATCACGATCTTCGCCCTGGCCGTGTTCCTCGGGTTCGAGCTCATCGCCCGCGTGCCGACGCTCCTGCACACGCCCCTCATGTCGGGGACGAACGCGATCTCGGGGATCGTCCTCGTCGGCGCTCTCCTCGTCTCGAGCTTCGCCGAGTCCGCCCTCGAGCAGACGCTCGCGTTCGTCGCCATCGTCCTCTCGACGATCAACGTCGTCGGCGGCTTCCTCGTCACCGACCGCATGCTCGAGATGTTCAAGCGGAAGCCGGCACGGCCGCCGGAGTGACGGCAGTGCTCGCCGTCGTCTCGCAGAACGTCGTCAACCTGACGTACGTCGCGGCCGCGATCCTCTTCGTCGTCGGCATCCGCCTGCTCGCGTCGCCCGGCACCGCCCGCGCCGGCAACGTCCTCGCGGCCGCCGGGATGGTTCTCGCCGTCGTCTTCACGATCCTCCTTCCCGAGGTCTCCAACTACGGGCTGATCGCGGCCGGCCTGGCGGTCGGCGCGGTCGCGGGCGTCGTCGCCGCACGGGTCGTGAAGATGACCGCGATGCCGCAGATGGTGGCGGCGTTCAACGGGTTCGGAGGCGGGGCGTCGGTGATCGTGGCCTTCGCCGAGTACCGCCGCCTCGCCCCCGAGCCGGGCGCGCTGGCGGGCGACGTGCTCGGCGCCGCCCTCTTCTCGGCGCTCGTCGGCGCGATCACGTTCACGGGCAGCACGCTCGCGTTCGCCAAGCTCCAGGAGGTCATGCCCGGGAGGCCGGTCACCTTCCCGGGCCAGCAGCTCGTGAACGGGACGATCCTCGTCGCCGCGCTCGGCGTCGGGATCGCGGCGGGGGTGGCGGAGGCAACCGTGTGGATCTCCATGCTCATCGTCCTCGCGCTCGGGCTCGGCGTCGCCTTCGTCCTCCCCATCGGCGGGGCCGACATGCCCGTCGTGATCGCGTTTCTGAACGCGTTCTCCGGGCTCTCCGCCGTAGGGGCCGGCTTCGTGCTCGACAACAACGCGCTCGTCATCGGGGGCACCCTCGTCGGCGCGTCCGGGACGCTGCTCACCGTCCTCATGAGCCGCGCGATGAACCGCTCCCTGGGGAACGTCCTCTTCGGCGCCTTCGGGACGGTCGCCGCGGCGCCCGGCGAGGTTGCCGCGGGCACCGACTCGAAGACGCACCGGGAGGTCACCGCCGAGGACGCCGCCGTCATGCTCGCCTACGCGAGCCGAGTGGTGATCGTCCCCGGGTACGGACTCGCCGTCGCGCAGGCGCAGCACTCGGTGCGCGAGCTCGCCGACCTCCTCGAGCGGCGGGGCGTCGACGTCAAGTACGCGATCCATCCGGTCGCCGGACGCATGCCAGGGCACATGAACGTGCTCCTCGCGGAGGCGAACGTCCCGTATCCGCAGCTCTACGACATGGAGGACATCAACCCCGAGTTCCCGCGCACCGACGTGGCGCTCGTGATCGGGGCGAACGACGTCACGAACCCGGCCGCGCGAAACACGCCGGACAGCCCGATCTACGGGATGCCGATCCTCGACGTCGACCGGGCGTCCAACGTCGTCGTCCTCAAGCGGAGCATGAACCCGGGCTTCGCCGGGATCGAGAACGAGCTCTACTACAACCCGAGGACGGCGATGCTCTTCGGCGACGCGAAGGCGTCGGTGGAGAAGCTCGTCGCCGGCGTCAAAGCAGCCTGACGGCGTCGCCCACGCGGACGTCGCCCGTCCGGACGACGGCCGCGAGCATCCCCCGGCGGCCCTCGAGCTCCGCCTGGAGGCCGGGCCGGATCTCCTCCATCAGGTGGCAGGGGTCGCAGACCATGGAGATCTCGAACTCGGCCTCGCCGACCGCGACCCGCTGCCCGACGGGCCAGCGCATGACGTCCGCGCCGCGCACGGTGAAGTTCTCCTTCACGGCGCCGTGGTCGACGCCGAGCGCCTCCAGGTCCTCGGCAGCGACGAAGAGGACGGAGCGCTTCCCCGGCCGCCGGTGCGTGCAGCCGCGGAGGCCGTCCTCCTCGACCGTCGCCTCCGCAAGCGGCTCCATCGGCGCGCGGCGCGCCGGGGACCGCCAGATCCCGACGATCTCGCCCACGCGGGCGAGCATACCGAAGGGGGGCCCCGCCGCCGGCGCGGCGCCGGGCTCAGGCGCCCGTGACGGCGCGGAGCGCGTTCACGATCCCGTGCCCGAAGAACCCGTTCTCGTCTCCGGCCGACTGGCAGCGAGGATCCGGCGGGCACGGACGCTCGTCCGCCGTGGCCTCCAGGATCGCCTCCACCCTCGCCGGGCTCATCTGCCCGCGAGGAAGCTCGAGCGAGGTGCCGTAGCGGCTGACGACGAGGGCGGCGACTCCCGAGACGTGGGCCGCGGCCTGCGACGTGCCGGCCATGAAGCGGTAGTAGCTTCGGGCCGTCCCGTCCGGAGGCGGGCAGACGGCCGCCGGAGGGTCGCAGAGGAGGCGTGGGACCTGGAGGTAGGACGGCCAGGCCGAGAGGATGAAGCCCGAGGGAGGCGGGAACGCCGCGGACGCCTCGCCCGCCGGGCCGGCCACGTCGATGTACCCGAGGCCGAAGTTGGAGATGCTCGACTTCTGGCCGTCCGGCGCGACTCCGCCGACGGTGACGACGCCGGGCAGCTCGCTCGGCAGCCGCAGGCACTCGCTCCCGCTCATGTCGAGGTTGTCGTTGCCCGCGGACGCGACGACGGTGACGCCGCGCGAGGTCGCCCACTCGACGGCGCGGCCGACGGCCTCGATGACCGTGCGCCCGTCCTCGTCGCCGCGGCAGAACTGCGTCCTGCCGCTCACGAGGGTCGCGTCGGTCGAGTAGCTGTTGTTCGCCACGTCGACGCCGTTGTCGGCCGCCCAGACGAGCGAGCAGATGACCGCCTCGGGCAGGAAGAAGTCGCTCGTGCCCTGGCGGACGCTCGCCTTGATGGCGGCGAGCCGGACGTTCGGCCCGACGCCGACGATGCCCGTGCCGTTGTCGGCCGCGGCGATGATGGCCGCCGTGTGCGTGCCGTGGCCCGAGTCGTCGCGCCATGCCTGGGGATCGGCGTTCGGCGCGCCCCCGACGCACGAGACGCTGCGCGCGGCGTCGAGGTTGGAGGCAAGGTCCGGGTGCGCTGCGTCGACGCCGGTGTCGACGTGGCCGACGAGCACCGCGGGGCTGCCGCCGGTGATCGCGTGGGCCTCCTTGGCGCGGATCAGGTCGAGCCCCCACTGCAGGCCGGAGAACGTGTCCGCGTCCGTGGCGGGCTCGTTCGGGAGCGTTCCTCCGAAGGGCCCTTCCGACGCATGGCCGGCGGGGACCGCGTACGCGGCGGTGGCGACGGCACCGTCGACCTGGCGGAAGCGCTCGATTGCCGCCTCGAAGCCGGGCTGGGACGACTCGGCGACGACGACGCCGATCCGCTGGTACGTCGCCACGACGGAGCCCCCGGCCCGGCTCACCTGGACCTCGGCGAGCCCCGGCGGGGCGACGTGGCGGTAGACGACGACGTAGCGCTGCGCGCTCGCCGCGCCGGCGAAGCCGAGCGCGGTCACGGCCGCGAGGACCGCGACGAGCGTACGCGAGATGGGTGGTAGCCGCAGTGTTCTCTCCCTGTTCGACGTGCCTCTTCCCGGAGGGCTTGCGCCCGTCACCCCGGACTATAGGAGGCGGGGCCCTCCTTTCCCTCCCTCGGTCGAGGGAGGAGCACCCCGGACACCTTTAGCCTCAGAGGCCGTATCTATATACGGTCGCGCGTCCGGTGCGAAGCGACCACCGCGTCGCGTAGGCCGCCCGGCGGGTGAGCGCGGTCGTCCAGTAGCCGACCTCGCGCGTTCGCATGCGGCCGAGCGTCCGGACACGGCCGCCCGAGATGCGCTGCAGCCGCAGCCACGCCCGCCCGGAGCGCTCGTCGGTCCAGAGAATGCGCTTCCCGGTCAGCGCCGGGTGGCGGAGGAGCGCGACCTTGCTCCGAGCGACGTTCCTCCGCGTTCCCGTCGAGATCGTCAGGAGCGTGATCCGCGAGACCGCCCTGTTCGACGCGTGCCAGGCGACGCGCCCGGCCCGGAGCGACGGGCGACCGAGGTCAGTCGGGCGATACGCTCGGACGAGCGTCCGCCTCCGGCCCGTCTCGAGGTTGCGGAGGACGATCCGCCGTGTGCGGTCGTAGTCCGTCCGGTACGCGATGCGCGGCCACTCGAGCGAGGGTCGGGACGCGTTCCCGCCGATGCGGGCGACCTGGTCGCCGGTCCGCCAGCGCACGACGCGGATTCCGTCGCCGTCGACGTAGGCGAGCAGGCCGCCGTCCAGCGACGGGGCGGAGGCCGCGGGAAAGAGGGTGTCCACGCCGTTCGAGCGGACGAGCACGGAGCCGTCCTGCCTCGCCCAGGCGAGGTTGCCGAGGGAGACGCTCGGGTCGAGGCCGGCGGCGACGATGGCGCCGTGCGCCACGGGCGCGACTCCGAGGAGGACGGCGCATGCAGCGAGCCCGGCGACGTTGGCACGGAGGAGCGCGGGGCGCCGGGCCGCGAGCCGCTCGACGGCCTCCACCGCGTCGGTGCCGCGGCGGCGCGGCCAGACGAGGGTGAGCGCCCGGCCCGCCCCGAAGAGCGCGAAGCAGAGCGCGGCCGGCAGCGGCCGCGCGAGGGCGAGCGCGCTCGCGCAGGCGACCCAGAACGTCGACACCGGCTGGTACGTGAGGAAGCCCGCGCCCAATCCGGCCCCGTACCCTCCCGCCCACAGCGGCAGGGGCAGCTCGAAGCGCCAGCGCTCGGGCACCTGCCGGCGCGACTGGGGGAGCGGAAGGCGGAGCAGCCCGGCTTCCCGCGCGGCGGCGAGAAGCGCAAGCGCGGCCGCGACCGGCACGGCCCGGCCGGCCCCGACGACGGCGCCGACGAGCGCGAGCGCGGCTCCGAGGAGGGCGGCGGACGCGACGGCGGCGAGGGTGAAGATCGCCGCCGCGAGTCTCTGTCTCGTCCGGCTCCCGCACACGGCGGGAGTGAAGGTCTCGACCATCGAGAGGCCTCAGGGCGACCACGCGCCCGAGACGCCCGCGAGGAGCGCCGCGGCGGCGACCGCTGCCTCGACCGTCAGCACGGCAGGCCGGAGTCGTAGTACATGACGCAGTAGACACGCCGCCCGCCCCAGCAGTAGCCGACCAGGGAGGCGTCCCCGTTGATCCGCCGCCGGCTGAACGAGCAGCAGTCGACGAGCTTGCGGATCTGGCCGCCGCAGCAGCGAAACCACGAGCCCTGCGTGCGCAGGTCGCGGAGGCCGTGGACCTCGCGCGTCCAGTCCTCGCAGATCCGCGTGCGCGGCGCAGGCGGGAGCACCCGCCCGTCGGGGCCGACCAGGCGCTTCCCGTTGCCGTCCACCGCATGGCCCGCCGAGTCGACGACCCGGCCCAGGTTGTCGATCGGCCGCCCGCTCGAGGGGTGCAGCGGGTAGCCCTTCCGGTCGATGCGGGCGAGCGGCGGATACGGGCTGGGGCAGGAGCCGGTGGTCCAGATGTGCCCGCAGAAGTGGAACGCCTCGGCCTCCTCCGGCTTCACCGCCGCGGCGACCGCCGAGCCGCCGGCCACGGCGAGCGCGGCCGCGCCGAGGCGGCCGAGGAACGAGCGCCGCGTCGTCGCCTCGGCGAGCTTCGCGGAGAGACGCTCGGCCTTCCGGTCGAGCGCCTCCTCAGGCCGCCGCATGAACCCTTCGGGCGCCGATGGAGATGAGGCCGTCCAGCTCCTCGAGGGTGTTCACCGTCCCCTTGGCGGCGACGCGGCCGTCGACGAGATGGACGGCGAAGGGCGTGCCGGGGACGTTCCAGCGCTCGAACGCGTCGGGCTCCGCCTCCTCCTCGACGACGCGGACGGCGAGGCCTTCGCGCGCGAGCGCGGCCACCCCGGGGGCGAGCTGGCGGCAGAGCCGACAGTTCGCCGAGGCGAAGACGACGAGCTCGGCACCGCGCCGGTCGAGCGCGCCGAGGAGCGGGGCCGGCTCGCCGACGGGCGGGCCCTCCTCGGCAAGCTCGAGCGCGACGCGCGGGCCGAGGCGCAACGTCAGGACGCCGACCTGGCGGTAGAGGGCAAGGACGAGGAGCGCGAGCGCGGCGACGGCGACGGTCAGCACTGCGAGGGCGCCGAGGACGAGCGCGTCCCGGCCGGGCGACCGGATCCCGCCGCCCCAGGCGGCCACGGCCGCCAGGCCGGTGAACGCGGCGGCACGAAGAAGGAGGAGCGTCGTCCGACCCTCGCGCGCGCCGAAGCAGCCGCAGCGCAGGCGCTCGATCCCTCGCGCGCGCGCGAAGCCCAGAGCGCCCAGGAAGGCGGCGCCGAGCCCGAGCGCGGCGTACGGCGCGAGCGGGACGCCGGCGAGGAGGAGCCCGCCGACCGCCGCCTCGGCGACGGTCACGACCCACGCCGCGGGCCTCGCGACGGCGCGCGGCATCCCGTACGCGGAGAGCCAGTCGGGCACGTCGCGCCACCGCCGGATCTTCGCGAGCGCCGCCCAGAGGAGGACGACGGCGACGACGATGCGGGCGATGCTGTCGACCACGGGCGACCACACAGGCTAGACGTTGTGCAGGAAGAAGTCGTCGTCCGCGAGAATGCGGCGTGGCCCGCGCGCGGCTCGTCGGCACGAACCACGTGGCGCTCGAGGTGGGCGACCTCGAGGAGGCGCTCGCGTTCTACGGCCGCCTCTTCGACCTCGAGCTCCGCGGCCGCGTCCCGGGTATGGCGTTCGTCGACATGGGCGACCAGTTCGTCGCCCTCGCGGAAGGGCGCTCGCAACCGCCGGACGAGGAGCGCCACGTCGGCCTCGTCGTCGACGACCGGGAGACGGCCCGGCGCGCGCTCGAGGAGCTGGGAGCCGAGATCCTGCCCGGCCGCGGCCTCGACTTCCGCGACCCGTGGGGCAACCTCGTCCAGGTCGTCGCGTACGCCGACGTCCAGTTCACGAAGGCACCGGAGGTGCTCGCGGCGATGGGCCTCGCGCACCTCGCCAAGAGCGAGCGCGCGCTCGCG
>DATAAQ010000038.1:0-6516 GCA_036260055.1 Gaiellaceae bacterium
GGCTCCGAGGTGGTGCCCGGTCGCCCTGCACGCGACCGCGACCGCCATGCCGAGCACGCCGCCGACGGTCGCGGCCGCGAAGCCGAAGCGGGCGAACGGCGGGCCCAGGAGCGCGGCCGCCATGAGCGTCAGCACGAAGCCCCCGACGAGCAGGTCGCCCCAGAGAGGCGTGTGGACGCTCTCGCTCGAGGCCGGCTCGAAGAGCAGCACTCCCACGAAGAAGATCGTCCAGCCCACGGCGAGCGCCCCACCCGGCACGGTCGGCAGCAAGCGCCGCTCGGTCGCACGCGCGTCCGGCTCGGGCACCGCGGGCGCGGCCCAGAGCTCCTCCAGCTCCCGAAGCTCGTCGGCGGGTGTCCTCGTGGTGGGCATGGCTCCCCTCCTCGCTCGCGTCTGGACAGCCTAGCGCTACGGCCGCTCGGGCACCGGCGCCGGCACGAACGCCTCCTTGACCTTGCGCCACGCCTTGGCGCGAAGCCCTTCCTCGGCCGGCTGGAGCCCCCCGAGCTCGAGCCGCGCGAGGGCGACCTCGCCGTCCCAGCGAACGGGGTAGAACCCGAAGTCCGCGAGGAAGTCCGCCGGGAAGATCGTGCGGTGGACTAGGAAGCGCTCGTACGCATTCTCGCCCTCCGGATACCGGTAGCCGAACGTCTCGATCGCCTTGACGCCGCGGTCGCGCGCCTCCCCTATCGCCGAGAGGAACAGGCTCTGGAGGACCCACGGCGCCCGCAGGTCGACGAGGTAGGCGCACGTGACGAGCACGGCGTCGTCCGACGGCGGGCCGGCCGGCAGCTCCCAGGCGCGGGGGAAGTGGCCCGCGGGCCCGTACTGCATGAAGCCGAGCAGCCGGTCGCCGTCGCCGTGGTAGAGCATTCCCCAGGGCCCCCACTCCTCCTCGATCCGCTGCGCCCACCGCCCCTTCGGTACCTGCCGGACGCCCCGCGACTGCCAGAAGACGCAGCTCGCGCAGACGGCGGGGGCGTCCATGGCGGTCGCGGTCGTAACGGGCTCGAGCCGGTATGCCATCCGGTCAGCGAGTCTACTCGCGCGTCCGCAGCGTCAGGATCGTCGCCTCCGGGCGGGCGAGGAGGCGAAACGGCACGAAGGTCGTGCCGAGGCCGCGGGAGACGTGGAGGGCGCCGCCGGGCCGCTCGAAGAGGCCTTCCCAGTACGCGGCCCGCAGGTGCGAGAGGCGGAGCTTGCCGCCGGGCGCCGGGACGCAGATCTGTCCGCCGTGCAGGTGCCCGGCGAGGACGAGGTGGAAGGCGTCCGGAGGGACACGGTCGGCGTCGTCCGGAAAGTGGGTCAGCAGGATGCGCAGATCGGCATCGCGATCGGCCAGCGTGGCGAGGCCGAGACCGCGACGGCGCGGGTCCGCGCCCGCGATCTGGACGAGCCGGCCGTTCACCTCGAGCTCGGCGGCCTCGTGCTCGAGGAGCCGCGCGGACGCGCCGTCCAGGCGGCCGAGCTCGGCGGGCCGGCTGAAGGGATCGCGCGTGGCGGCGACGTCGTGGTTCCCGAGGACGGCGAAGACGCCCCAGCGGGCACGGAGGCGCGCGAGCGCGCGCTCGAGCGCGGCGCGGCCGCGGGGCCTGCTGACGAGGTCGCCGGTGATCGCGACGAGGTCGACCTCCCGCTCCCCCGCCCACTCCGTCGCCTGCTCGAGCGAGCGTCCGTTGAGCGACAGCGTGCCAAGGTGGAAGTCGGAGAGGTGGAGGAGACGGAAGCCGTCCAGCTCCGGCGGGAGACCGGGGAGGCGAACGTCACGCTCGCGGAGCTCGACCCACTGCGCCTCCCACAGCGACCAGGCAAGGCCGCCCGCCGCGGCCGCGCCGGCCGCGCCGAGGATCGCGGGCGGCACGGGCTAGCTCTGCCCGCGCGTGCGCGCGATCTCGGCGCGCAGACGGTCGCGCGCCTGCTCGATCTCGAGGCGTAGGCGCTCGGTCCGCTCGCGGCCCCCGTTCCGCGCGGCCTCGCCGCGGCGGCCTCGCCGGCCGGAGGCGAGGAACGCCGCCGCCGCCAGGGCGAGGACGAGAGCGAGAAGGCGCCGGGACACGGCGGGATTGTAGAGCGGAAAAGGCCGGGCCCGGCCTCCTCGGATCGGCCGGGCCCGAATGCCCCTCCGACCTCCTAGACGCCCGGCGCGCGGAAAACTTGCGCTCCCGCTACGGCGCCTCGAGCTTCTCGAGGACCGGATCCAGCGGGACGACGTGCCGCTTGAAGCGGAGCTCCGCCTCCTCGAGACCCGCGGCGACGCCGATCAGCTGCGAGAGGTGCAGGATGGGGAGCGCGTAGCTCGCGCCCGTCTGCTTCTCGAGCTTCTGCTGCCAGGCGTCCAGCGACAGATGACAGAGCGGACACGGCGTCACCATCGCGTCCGCACCGGCCTCGAGCGACTGCTGGATCGGCTGGATCAGCTCGCCGAGGGCGGTCTCCTCCCGGGCCTGGATGATCGGGAAGCCGCAGCACTTCACCTTCGCGGGGTAGTCGACGGGCTCGCCGCCGCACGCCTCGATGATCGCCTCGAGCGTCCACGGTCGATCCGGGTCCTCGAAGCCGAGCAGCTTCGACGGCCGGAGGATCTGGCAGCCGTAGAACGGCGCCACGCGCAGGCCCTTGAGGCCCTTGTGCGCCACGCTCCTCAGCCGCTCGACGCCCTCGCCCTCGGCGATCAGCCAGAGGAGGTGCTTGACCTCGACCGTGCCGCCGTACGGAGGCGCGCCGACCTTCTCGAGGTTCTCGCTCACGCGGACGCGGAGGGCGTCGTCGTTCTGGAGCTGGAAGTTGGCCTGCCGCAGGTTGAGCGTGCAGACGTTGCAGATCGTCATGAGCACCGAGTTCCCGGTCGCCTCCGCGTAGGCGAGGATGCGGGCGTTCAGGTGGAGGTAGTAGTCGGGCTCCGCCTCGTGGATGTCCCCCGCGCCGCAGCACGTGACCGAGTCGAGCTCGTCGAGCTCGATCCCGAGCCGCGGGCAGAGAGCCTGCGTCGAGGAGTCGAGCTCCTTGGCGGAGAGCGAGGCGAGGCAGCCCTTGTAGTAGGCGACCTTCATCAGCCCTCGGCGTGGGGAACGGGCTCGCCCGGCGTGACGGCCGGCGCGTCGCGCTGGACGGAGCCGTGCTCGCTGTGCTCGATGCGGGCAAGCGCCCGCTCGCCCTGGACGATGCCGGTCGCCCCGTCCCGCCCCTGCGCGCGGACGATCTCGTGGAGGGCGCGGGCCTCCTGGACCCGGCCGGCGACGTGCGGCGGGATGGGCAGCGGGACCTTGCCACGGCGGAAGAGCGAGATGGCGAAGCGCGTCTCCTTGATGGCGGAGACGACGCCCTGCGTCTTCGGCACGAGCTCCGTCTCCCGCAGCCAGCCCGTCGTCTTCGCCGAGTGGACGAACCACTTCGCATGCTTCGCGCCCATGTCGCGGTCGATGCCCTCGGCGACCGACTCGGCTCCCAGCTTCGCGATCGCGTCGCGCGGGTCGACGCCCTTCGGGCAGCGCTCGTTGCAGAAGTAGCAGCGGGTGCAGTCCCAGATCCCGTGCTCGTCGTTGTAGGCCTCGAGCCGCTCCACCTTCGTCCGGTCCCGCGGGTCGCCCACGAAGCGGAAGCCCTTCGCGAGCGCGGCCGGCCCGTAGAACTCGGGGTCGGACTCCATCGAGTTGCACTCGGAGACGCAGCAGCCGCACATGATGCAGAGCGCCTCCTTGTGGATCGGGTTCATCTCCTCCTGCGAGTGGCGGAACTCGCCGTCCTCGGGGGGCACCTCGTAGCCCGTGTCGAGCCAGGGCTTCATCGTCCGGATCTTGCGCCAGAAGGGGCCCATGTCGACGACGAGGTCCTTGAGCACGGGCATGTTCCCCATCGCCGAGACGACGGGGACCTCGCCCCGGTCGGCGTACGGCTTCATGCGCGTCTTGCAGGCGAGCACGGCGGCGCCGTCCATCCGCATGCCGCACGAGCCGCAGATCATCATGCGGCAGCTCTTGCGGTAGGCGAGGGTGCCGTCGACCCGGTCCTTGATCAAATCGAGGACGTCGAGGAGCGTCGCCCACTCCGGCGCGTCGACCTCGAAGGGCTCGAGCCTCTTCTCGCCCGTCTCGGCGTCGTAGCGCCAGATCTTGAGAGCTACGTCCAAGCCTTCATCCCCTTTCCAGGAGCGTCGCGATGTCGGTCACCTGGCCTGCTGGCGGCGGCTCCACGTCCACGTCGACCCCGAAGTCGTAGAGCTCCATCGTCATCGTCATGTCGCCCTCTCGCCCCGGCGCCAGCCGCATGTCCCGGTAGAGCAGCCGCTGCCGCCGCACGAGACCGTCCTCGTCCACCCAGACGTCGGTGGGCACCTCGTCGATGCCGCTCAGCTCGCGCAGCTGCTGCACCTGGGCGCGAAGAGCCTCACGCTGCCCGGGCGGGGCCGCGTCCGGGACGCGGGCGAGCTCGACCGTCATGCGGTAGCGCGTCGTCTCGACGCCGCGGACCTCCTCCGACCCGACGGTCTCGACGTCGTCGCTCGCGGCGCGCAGGTAGGCGAGCGCCTGCGCCGGATCGGTCTGCGTGCCGAACTGCATCAGCTGGCCGAGGTCGAAGCCCTGCTGCTTCCCGATCTCGGCGAGGTCGAACCTGATCCACGGCTTCAGGCTGGGGTCGAGCTGTCGCAGGAAGGGCATCCGCATGTAGAAGACGAGGCCGTCCATCACGATGTCGACCTCTCCCAACCCGCCGCCGCCCGCGGCCGCGCCGAGATCGGACATGTCCATCGTCATCCGCCCGAGAATCGGCCTTCTCTGGAAGATCCCCTCGGCGGACATCGTGACGGGCTCCGCGGCGAGTCCCTCCATCCTGATCGTCATGTCCGCGCGATAGCTGTCGGCCCGCTCCGTGGCCGTCGCCGCCGCCAGAACCGCGGAGTCGGGCGCCTCCGCTTCTCCGGGCGGCGCCTCGTCGCCGCCGCCGCAGGCGGCCGGCGCGAGCGTCAGCCCGAGGGCGAGGAGGAGGACGAGCCGCCGCATCAGTACTTCCGCTCCTGCGGCTGCCACTTCGTCACGCGGACAGGCTCCCAGGTCAGCCGCGGGCGGCCGTCGGCCCAGGTGACGAGCGTGTGCCTCATGAAGTTCTCGTCGTCCCGCTCCGGGTAGTCGTGCGGGCGGGCGTGAGCCCCGCGGCTCTCCTTCCGCGCGAGGCCCGCCTCCACCATGCAGGCCGCGAGCTCGAGCAGGAAGCCGAGCTCGAGCGCCTGCGTGAGGTCGTTGTTGAAGACGGAGCCCTTGTCCTCGACGACCACCCGCTCGTAGCGCTCCCTGAGCCCGGCGACGATGTCGCCCTGCTCGAGCATCTGCTCCTCGCGGCGGAAGACGCCGAAGTTCTCGTGCATCGTCTCTGCCATCTCGTCGCGGATGGCGTGGGGCCGCTCCCCCTCCGGACGGTCGAGCAGGTCGGCGAGCTCGCGCTCTGCGTCGCCGACGACCGCCTCGGGGACGGTGACGGTCGTGTGCGAGAGGGCCCACTCGGCGGCGGCCCGCCCGGCCCGCTTGCCGAACGTGATCGTCTCCATGAGCGCGTTCCCGCCCAGGCGGTTGGCGCCGTGCACGGAGACGCAGGCGACCTCGCCCGCGGCGTAGAGGCCCTCGAGGGCCGTCTTCCCCCACACGTCCGTGTCGACGCCGCCCATGTGGTAGTGCGCGCCCGGCCGCACGGGGATCGGGTCGTGGATCGGGTCGACGCCGGCGAAGACCATGGAGAGCTCGCGCGTCCCGTGGAGCCGCTCGATGATGCGCTCGGCGCCGAGGTGGCGGAGGTCGAGGAGGACGTTCCCGTCCACGCCCCGCCCCTCGTCGATCTCCGTCTGCTCGGCCCGCGAGATGACGTCGCGGCTGGCGAGCTCCATCGCGTTCGGGGCGTAGCGGGCGAGGAAGCGGTCGCCCTCGGAGTTCAGCAGGTACGCGCCCTCGCCGCGGCAGCCCTCCGTGATGAGCACGCCGGTCGGCGAGAGCGTCGTGGGATGGAACTGCATCATCTCCATGTCCTTCAGCGGGACGCCCACGCGGAGCGCCATCGCCATGCCGTCGCCGGTGCAGGCGTACGCGTTCGTCGTGCCGGTGTAGAGCCGGCCCGCCCCGCCCGTGGCGAGGATGACGGTCTTCGCGCCGAGCGTCTTCAGCCCGCCGTCCAGGAGGTCCCAGCAGACGACGCCCTGGCAGCGGCCGTCGTCCTCGACGAGCTGCCAGGCGAACCACTCGTCGTACACGCGCAGCTCGCGCTTCATCACCTGCTCGTAGAGCACGTGGATGAGGACGTGGCCGGTGATGTCCGCGGCGTACGCGGTGCGCGGCTCGCCCGCCGCGCCGAACGGCCGCTGCGCGATCCGCCCGTCCTCGGTGCGCGAGAAGACGGCGCCCCAGTTCTCCAGTTGGTAGACGTCTCCCGGCGCCTCGTCGCAGAGGATCTGGATCGCGTCCTGGTCGCCCAGGTAGTCCGACCCCTTGACGGTGTCGAAGGCGTGCTGCTCGGGATCGTCGTCGGACGCGTTCC
>DATAAQ010000039.1:0-1686 GCA_036260055.1 Gaiellaceae bacterium
CGAGAGCTCCTTGCCGTTGAGCTGGCGGACCATCGAGAGCACGTGCATGCGCGACCCGGCCTGCGCGTAGTACGCGGCGCGCTGGTGCGGGTTCTCGCCGTACGGGAGGTCGACGACCTTCTCGTAGGCGCGGACGTAGAGCGGCGGGAAGTCCTCGGCGCGCTCGGCGAACCAGCGGGCGATGCTCGTGTCGTAGCGGGCGGTGTACGAGAAGGCCTCGGCGGCCAGCGCCTCGCGGGTGTGCGGGGCGAGCGCGCCGTCGCTCATCCGCATCTCCTCGAGCACGGCGTCGTAGCTCTCGGGGGAGACGACGACGGCCGTGTACGCGTGGTTCTTCGCGGCCGCGCGGATCATCGTCGGGCCGCCGATGTCGATGTTCTCGATGACCTCCGCGTCGGGGACGCCCCGGCGCGCCGCCGTGCGCTCGAAGGGGTAGAGGTTCACGCAGACGAGGTCGACCGGCTCGATGTCGTGCTCCTCGAGCGCCTTCGCGTGCTCGGGGTGCTCGCGGACGGCGAGGAGGCCGGCGTAGAGCTTCGGGTGCAGCGTCTTGACCCGGCCGTCCATGATCTCGGGGAAGCCCGTGTAGTCGGTGATCGAGCGGACCTCCAGCCCCGCCTCGCTCAGCGCCTTCGCGGTGCCGCCGGTCGACACGATCTCGACGCCCAGCTCCGCAAGCCCCTTCGCGAACTCGACGACCCCGCGCTTGTCGCTGACGGAGAGGAGCGCGCGGCGGACCTGCACGGGCGCGGCGGTCGCCGCCGTGAGGGGCTGGGCGTGGGCCACGAGACGGGACGATACGCCGTGTGGGTGTCGGTTGGGTGTCCGAGGGGAACAGAGGACAGCGATGACCGAGGTTCCAGAGGATCGGGTCCGCGACCTCGAGCGCGGCGCGGACGAGATGGAGGAGGGCCTTGACAAGCTCCAGGGCCGGATCGACACCGCGCACGAGCGGGCGGAGGAGCAGCGCGAGCGCGCGGAGCCGGAGGTGGCGGCGGGCGACTGGGAGGACGAGTCCGCGGGCGCGCAGCAGGGCGACGACGCGCGGGACGCCGCCGGCGCCGAGGGACCCGGTCATGCCGACGAGGACGGAGGAGGCGCGACCGCCGTCGCGGACGCCCCGGTGTACGAGGCGACCGAGGTGACGCCGGGCGAGAAGTCGGGCGAGGAGTCGGGCGAGGAGGACGAGCGCGGCTCCTCCGCGGACGCCCCCGTCCACGAGGCCGAGAAGGTCGAGCCGGAAGGGTCGGCGGAGGAGGAGGACGAGGACGGCGACGGCTCCGGCGGCGAGGAGCGCGACCGCTCCGGCGACGAAGGCGGCGGCCCTCCGCCCGACGACGACTTCGTCGGCTAGCCGATCACGCCGGCGGACCGGCGCAGGCGGGCTCGCCGATCACCTCGGCGCGCCGATCACCACGGCTCGCCGATCACCCCGGCTCGCCGATCACCCCGGCTCGCCGATCACCACCCGCCGGGGGTTCTCCGGGTCGAACGAGACCCTTCCCGCGGCGATGAGGCGGACCGCCTCCGGGAGGAGCTCGTGCTCGAGCGGGCGGAGGCGGTCGTGGAGGGCGTCGCGGTCGTGGGCGTCGCCGACCTCGACCGCGCGCTGGAGGATGATGGGGCCGGTGTCGACGCCCTCGTCGACGAAGTGGACGGTCACCCCCGTGACCTTCGCGCCGTACG
>DATAAQ010000040.1:0-4205 GCA_036260055.1 Gaiellaceae bacterium
GTCGCGCCCGGCGAGCGCGGCGAGCAGCACGACGGAGCCCACGCCGGTCGCCGCGAAGGCGGCGACGAGCGCGTTCGCAGCGGAGTCGGAGAGGCGGCGGCGGCCGGTGACCGCGGCGTAGGCGCCCGCTAGGGCGGCGTACAGGCAGAGGCCGAGCGCGGCGACGAGCGCGGCGCGGCCGAGCTCCGGCACGGCGCTAGCCCTCCTTGGGGGCGTACTTGGAGGGGCACTTCGTCACGAGGGAGTCCTTCTCGGCGACGAAGGTGTCGCCGCGAAGCTCGCCCCTCATGTACACGTGGCGGCCGACCTTGAAGAGATCGGGCACCGAGCCCGTGTACACGACGGGAACGGTCGCGGTGCCGTCGATGTCGCGGAGCGTGAAGCGAAGGCCCTCGCCCCGCGCGTCTCCGCTCACGGGGCCGACGACGCGGCCGGCGAGGCTCACCTCGCCGGGGTGGTCGGCGAGCTGGCTCGGGCGGAGCGACGGCGTGGCGCCCGCGAAGCTCGTGACGAGCAGGAAGACCGCCAGGATGGCCGCGACGGAGAGCGCGACGACGAGGCGGACCGGGTTGCGCCGCTTGGCCACGCCCCGAGTTTACCCGCGTGTCGGCGGGCTACTCGGTGGCAGGCGCGGTCGGCCGCCGCTCGGGGATGCGGTAGCCGTGATCCCGGCAGAGGCTGCCGGGGGCGTCCTCGGTGAGCGCGTCGCAGTAGCCCTTCCCGTACGCCGCCCGGAGGAACGCCGCGACCACCTCGAGGTTCCACTCGCCCACCCCGCACGCCTCGCTCCAGAGGTCGGCGAGCCGCAGGTCGATGTCCAGCTCGAGGAGCTCGATCCGCGTCGGTCGCTTGCCCATGGCGAGGACCGTACTGAGCACATCGGACGGACCCCCCGCTCTGGCGGCCCCGCCCCTCGTCCCCCACGGACACGACGGGGTCTGACCCCGGCCGTGGCCGCTCGGGACTATGCCCGCGTCGGCGGCCGCCCGCCGCACCCGCTGGGGATTCGGCTCAACTGCGCGGGCGGCCCCGAGGAGCCGAGTCCGCGCAGGACATGGCGGGGTCTGACCCCGACGTGGCTTCGGCGTACGCGTCTCGCTCCGTCCCGGGGCCGGCTCACCGGGACACGGCCCGGGCGGCCGGCGGGCGGGGACGCGCTAGGCTGGCGGGCATGGCGGCGATCCGCGTCGGGCCCGCGCGCGTTCCCAGCCGGGAGAGCCCCGAAGCCGCCGTCGAGCTGCTCACGCAGCGGGGCTACGCGGCCTGCGAGATCGACTTCGAGGGCGGCTTCTGGATGGACTACCCCTGGGCGGAGCGCTTCGGCGAGCTGGCCCGCGAGGCCGGGATCACGCTCTCGGTGCATGCACCGATCGCGGGCTTCATGGGGCACGTCGAGCGAGACAAGAAGTACCGCATGGCAGTCGGAATGCTCGACCACTCGGCGGGCGTCGCGGTCGCCTGCGGCGCCGAGCTCGTCGTCTTCCACCCGGGGTTCCTGCTCGGCCGCGAGCGGGACGCCGCGCTCCGGGACGTGGCCGACCAGCTCGGCGACCTGCGCGAGCGGCTCGAGGGCAAGGGGCGCGCCGTCCCCTTCGGCGTCGAGATCATGGGGCGTGTCCGCGAGCTCGGGACGGCGGAGGACGTCTTCTGGCTCTCCGCCCGCCTCGGATGGGTGCGGCCGGTGCTCGACTTCGCCCATCTCCACGCCGTGACCGACGGTGCGTTCGTCGACGTCGAGGCCTTCGCCGGCGTGCTGGAGGCGGCCGACGGCCTCCTCCCGGCGGGCGCCCCGTTCCACGTCCACTTCTCGGACATCGCTTACGCCAACCGGAACGAGACGAAGCACCTCGCCTACGGGGACGGAACCCTGCGGGCGGAGCCCCTCGCCGCCGCCCTGGGGCGCTTCGACCGCCCGGCGACCGTGATCTCCGAGTCGCCGAACGACGAGAGCCACCAGGCGATCCGGGCCGTCCTCCTCGGGACGCCGGTCGGCTAGGAGCCGCGCGCTGGGTCCGACCGGCCCCGATGATGGGCCGTCCGGCCCATTGCCCGTGCCCGGGGTGGCGAGAAGACTGCAAGAGTGGCCGGGGCGACGCCTATCCGTGTCCTCGTCGCCGACGACGACCGCCTCTTTCGGGAATCCGTGCTCGCGCTCTTCTGGAAGGAGGAGCGCATCGAGGTCGTCGGCTACGCGTCGAACGGAGAGGAGGCCGTCGAGCGGGCGGGCGCGCTCCGCCCGGACGTCGTCACGATGGACCTCCAGATGCCGGTGATGGGCGGCCTCGAGGCGACCCGCGCGATCGCCGAGCGGCTTCCCGGCGTCCGCGTCGTGGTCGTGGCGGCCAGCGACGACCCCGATCACCCCCAGCTCGCGCGCGAGGCCGGCGCGGCGGCTTACGTGACGAAGTCGCGCATGGCGACCGACCTGCTGGACACGATCCTGACCGTCGCCGGCGGCGGCGACTTCGTCGCCGCGACCTAGCCCGGCGAGCCGGGGAGCACCCGCAGGCCGCTCGCCTTGCCCACCGCGACGGTCCGCTCCACGCCCGCGCGGCGCCACGACTCGCCGAGCCTCTCGTTCAGCTTCGCCTCCAGCTCGCCGGTCGCCGCGAGCTCCTGGACGATGTCGGCGCCGCCGACGAGCTCCCCGCCGACGAACACCTGCGGGATCGTCGGCCAGCTCGAGAGCGCCGTCAGCTCCTGGCGGATCTGCGGGTCCGGGAGGACGTCGACGGCCGCGAAGGACGCACCGACGGCGCGCAACGCGTCCAGCGCCCGGGCCGAGTTCCCGCAGTACACCTCCTCGTGCGTCCCCTTGATGAACGCCACGACGGGCTCGTTCTCGATCGTCTCCTGGATCTTCGCTCGCAGTTCGCTCATGCCTCGCTCCGGGTCGTGATTCGCAGCTCGTGGATGGTTCCGTCGCGCATCGGCTCGTCGAGCGCCGCGTAGACGAGGCGATGCTGGTCTACGAGCGGGAGCCCGTCGAAGCGCCTGTCGACGACCGTGACGTGGAAGTGGTCGCCGCCGCCGGTGCGGTCGACGACCGCCAGGTCGCGCGCCTGGGGGAACGCGGCGCGCAGGAGCTCCTCCAGCCGTTCGCTCACGCGCCGAAGATAGCAACCGCGGGCGCCGCTAAGCTCCGAGCGATGGCCGGCCTCGCTCTCGCGCTCGCCACAGCCGTGGCGGCGCTCGCGGCGTTCGCCGCCGCGCCGGCGGCGACGGCGGGCTTCTCGGGCGAGAAGGCGAAGCACTGGACGCGCCAGATCGCCTCCGTCGGCCCGCGGCCCGCAGGCAGCGTGCGCGAGCGGCGCGCCGGGCGCATCGCGGCCCGGCGCCTCGAGGCGCTGGGCTACGACGTCGGGATCCAGACGTTCACGCTGCCGAACGGACGGATCTCGCGCAACGTCGTCGCGCGGACGCCGGGGACGCTCCGGGTCATCATCGTCGCGCACATGGACGGCGTCCGCGGAACGCAGGCGGCAAACGACAACGCCTCGGGGGTCGGGACGCTCCTCGAGCTCGCGCGCAACCTGCGCGGCGAGGAGGGCGTGCGGCTCGCGGCTCTCGGCGCGGAGGAGCGCATGGTCACCGGCTCCCCGTACCACCTCGGCTCTCTCCGCTTCACGCGCAGCCTCCGGGACTCCGTCAAGGAAGGCGTGCGCCTCGCCCTCTCGGTCGACATGGTCGGCGTCGGGACGACGTTCCACGTGCGGGGTCTCGAGGCCTCCCCGAACCGCTCGGCCCGGATCCTCCTGCGGCGCGCTCGGGCGCTCGGCGTGCCCGTCACGTACCTCCGCGACACGGGCCAGTCGGACCACGACGACCTCACGCGAGGCGGCGTCCCGGCGGCCTGGGTCGAATGGCGGTGGGACCGGTGCTGGCACCAGCCGTGCGACCGCATCCGACGGGTGAAGCCCCGGAAGCTGCGGCGGGCCGGCCGCGTCGTCCTCGCCGCCAGCCGGCACGTGCTCGACCGCTTCTAGCCACCGGGCGGGCGCGCCTAGTCGTCGTTGCGGATGAGCCCGCGTCCCGCCGCGTCGGCGATGGACGCGTTGACGGCCGACCTGAGCTCGACGTGGAAGGCCTCGTTCCGCTCCCGGCGCCGGTCGCCCTTCACGGTGATCGCCACGGTCCTGCTCACCCGCCCGGGCAGGAAGGTCAGCAGTCCCGCGCGGGCGCCGAGCGACTACCGCGCCCGCGCG
>DATAAQ010000041.1:0-12584 GCA_036260055.1 Gaiellaceae bacterium
GCGGATCGCCGCGCGGGACGGCGAAGTACTTGTGCGCGACGTCGACGACCACGGGATCGATCTCGACGGCGTGGATCCCGAGCTCGGGGAACTCCCGCCACATCCGCTTCGGCGACGAGCCCGCGCCGAGTCCGATGAAGAGCACGTCCTCGGCGCCCGGGTTGTACGCGAGGCCGAGATGGAAGAAGTCCGTGTAGCGGAAGCGCGTCCGGAACGGGTCGTCCACGTACATGGCGCTCTGGAGGGAGTTGTCGAAGCGCAGGTAGCGGGTGTCGGCGTCCTCGACGACGGAGAGGCGGTGGTAGCGCGTGTCCCGTGAGAAGAGGACGTCGAGGTCCGGCCGCGGGACGCCCGCGCGCGCGTCGCGGGCGTCGAGCTCGGCCTCCGCGCCGCGCAGCCGGTAGAGGGGCGACCAGTTCTGGGCCGCCACACCGGACAGCGTCCCTCCCGTCTCCGGAGCGAGCGCGATCGCCGCGGCGGAAGCACCTCCGCCGGCGACGAGGGCGAGCGCCAGCGCGACGACCATCCGCTCGGCGAGGGCGATGACGGCGGCGGCGACGAAGAGCGCCGTCGCCGCGACGCCGAGGAGCTGGTCGGTGCCGAGCTCCGGGATGAGGAAGAACGCAGTGGCGAAGGTGCCCGCGATGCTGCCGGCGGTGGAGACGGAGAACAGGCGGCCGGCCGTCCGGCCGAGGTGCGCGAGCGAGCGGGCGCGAAGGCGCACGGCGATGGGGGTCACGGCCGCAAGGAGCACGCTCGGCGCGCCGAAGAGCGCGAACGCGGCCAGGAGCGGGTTGAGGCGCGGGCCGGGGTCCCAGCCGACGATCGCCTCGAGGACGGGCTCGTCCGCGAGCGGGACGGCGAGCACCGTGAGCGCTCCCGCGCCGATGACGGCGACGAGGAGCCTCGGGGCCGGCATTCGGTCCGCGAGCGCTCCTCCGGCCCAGTAGCCGACCGAGAGGCCGGCGAGGACGACGCCGATGAGGGCGCCCCAGACGAAGAGGGAGTTGCCGAAGAACGGGGCGAGCACTCGGCTGGCCGCGATCTCGACGCCGAGGAGCACGCCGCCCGAGAGGAAGACGGCCACGGCGAGGGCCAGCCCGTCCACGCGGCGCGGGAGGGGCGGCGGGCTGCCCGCGCGGCCGTTGCCGCCGACGGGGTCCTCGGCCGTCCGACTAGTGGTGAGCGCCCGAGCCATGGACGAGCTCCTCCAGGGCGGCCGAGAAGTCCGACCCCTGGGCTGGGCCGACGACGAGCACGGCGTCCACGCCCGCACGTTCGAGCGCGACGACCTGCTCCCGCGCGACGACGCGCGCCTCCGAGATGACGAGCTTGCCGGCGGGCACGTCCGCGAGGAGGTCGAGGGTCCGCTCCAGGTCCTCCTCGTCGCGCTCGAGCTCGCGCTCGGAGATGAGCACGATGTCGGGATCGATCCGCTCGAGCACGCTTCCGAGCTCGTCCTCGTCCCGGACCTCGACGGCGCAGTCGAGGCCTGCCTCGTGCGCGAGCGCGTAGAGCTCCTCCGCCTCGTCGCCGGCGTCGGCGACGGCGCCGTAGACGAGGATGCAGGCGTCGGCGCCGGCGGCCGAGGCGGTGCGCGGGTCGCCGTGGCGCGCGATGATCGGGAGCGCCGTCCGGCCCCGCACCCGGCCGACGTCGGCCGTGTCGAGCGCCACCGCCTCGGCCCCGCCCGCCTCGGCTGCCTCGGCCAGCCTCTCGACGTCGCCCGCGAGCACGGGTATGACGGAGATGCCGTCTCCCTCGGAGATCGCCTGGCTGAACCGGCGCGTGCTCACGACGCCCGCCGCAGCACCGGGAGGCCGCCGACGACCGCGGCCCCGTACGGTGTCCCCACGCGGCCGGCTCCGGCGGCCGCGACCTCGAGGGCTTCCTCCGCCGCCGCGACCGGGCCCGCGACCTTGAGCCCGATTCGCTCGGGCAGGCGCTCGCGCAGGAGCTCGACGTCCCAGAGCGCCGAGCTGCGGGCCGGTGCGGCCGTCCGCAGCACGGCGAAGTCGGCACCCACCGTCTCGACGATGCGGCAGGCCAGCTGCTTCCTCGCAATGTCGAGCCGGTCGCCGTCCATGGCCGCCTTGACGAGCACGTGCCCGCGGCCCGTGGTGATGCTCGCGGTCCGGACGGCTCGCACGACCGCGGCGAGGCGAGCGCGGGCACCGCCGAAGTCTCCTGCCAGCATGGCGTCCGTGTCGAGGGGAACCTCCAGCTCGGCCGCGCCCGCGACGACGCACGCCCTCGCGATCTCCGGGCCTCCGTCGGCGACGGCCGAGACCTTGACGTCGCAGCCTCGCAGGCGCTCGCACGCGGCGCCTACGGCGCTCGGCGCGACGCAGACCGCCGCGAAGTGGAACCCGCACGCCTCCCGGCAGAGCCGCACGACGTCGCCCGCCCGGCTCCGGGGCGGCAGGTGGCTGTCGATCGTCTTCGCGAGCTCTTCGAGCCGAACGTGCATGCGGGAACCGGACGAGTCTACGGCTCAGACGCCGATGGGGTGCCAGACCGTCTTCAGCTCGAGGAAGGCCGCGGCGTGCCAGGGCGACTGCCCCTCGCCGTTCCGGACGACCCGCTTCACGTTCTCGGCCGCCAGTCGCTCGAGCTCCTCGCGGTCGCCGTCGACACCGGCGAGGTCGAGCGCGTTCACGTCCATGTGGCCGGCGAGCACCGGCGTCAACTCGTCCTTCCGTCCGGTCAGGATGTTGACGACGCCCCCGGGGACGTCGGAGGTGGCGAGGACCTCGGCGAGCGTGACCGCCGCCAGCGGGTGACGCTCGGAGGCGACGACCACCGCGGTGTTGCCGCCGACGATCGCCGGCGCGAGGCGCGAGACGAGGCCGGCGAGCGCGGGCTCCTCGGGGGCGACGATCCCGGCGACCCCGGTCGGCTCGGGGATCGTGAAGTTGAAGTACGGGCCGGCGACCGGGTTCGAGGAGCCGAGCACCTGGGCGAGCTTGTCCGACCAGCCCGCGTACCAGACCCAGCGGTCGACCGCGGCGTCGACCTCCTCGTCGCTCCCCGTCAGCTCGGCGAACTGCGCCCTGCGGCCCTCGAGGACCTCGGCGACGCGGTAGAGGACCTGGCCCCTGTTGTAGGCGGTCAGGGATCCCCATTTGGCGAGCGCCTCGCGGGCGGCGCGCACCGCGTCACGGACGTCCTTGCGCGAGGCGCGCGCGACGTTCGCGCCCTCGACCTCGTACGAGCGGCCGGACTCCGAGCGCGGGAAGGCGCCTCCGATGTAGAGCTTGTACGTCTTCTTGACGGGAAGCCGGCTCATTCGTCGAAGCGGAGGTACGGCTCGAGCCCGTGCAGGCCGCCCTCGCGGCCGAAGCCCGACTCCTTGTAGCCGCCGAACGGCGAGGCCGGGTCGAACCGGTTGTACGTGTTCGCCCAGATGACGCCCGCCCGCAGACGCTGGGCCAGCGAGAGGATGCGCGATCCCTTCTCCGTCCAGACGCCCGCCGAGAGGCCGTAGGGCGTGTTGTTCGCCTTCTCGACCGCCTCGTCCGGCGTCCGGAACGTCAGCACGGAGAGGACGGGGCCGAAGATCTCCTCCTGCGCGATCCGATAGCTCTGGGCGACGTTCGTGAAGACGGTGGGCGCGAACCACCAGCCCTTCTCGGGCAGCCGGCAGGGCGGCTGGTAGATCTCGGCGCCCTCCTGCTCGCCGGTCGCGACGAGCTCCTTGATCTTCTCGAGCTGCTGCTGCGAGTTGATCGCCCCGACGTCCGTGTTCTTGTCGAGCGGGTCGCCGACGCGGAGCGTGCCCATGCGGCGCTTGAGCTTCGCGATCGTCGCCTCGTAGATCGACTCCTGCACGAAGAGCCGCGATCCCGCGCAGCAGACGTGCCCCTGGTTGAAGTAGATGCCGTTGACGATGCCCTCGACCGCCTGGTCGAGCGCGGCGTCGTCGAAGATGATGTTCGCGGCCTTGCCGCCGAGCTCGAGCGTCAGCTTCTTGCCCGTGCCGGCGACGGCCTTCTGAATCGCCTTCCCGACCTCGGTCGAGCCCGTGAACGCGACCTTGTCGACGTCCGGGTGCTTGACGAGCTCGGCGCCTGCGCGGCCGTCCCCGGTGACGATGTTGACGACGCCGGGCGGCAGCTCCGCCTGGCGGAGGACGTCGCAGAAGAGAAGCGCCGTCAGCGGCGTCGTCTCGGCCGGCTTCAGCACGACGGTGTTCCCGGCGGCGAGCGCCGGCGCGATCTTCCACGAGAGCATGAGCAGGGGGAAGTTCCAGGGGATCACCTGCCCCGCGACCCCGACGGGTCTCGGCGTCCGGTTCGGGAAGGCGTACTCGAGCTTGTCGGCCCAGCCCGCGTAGTAGAAGAAGTGCGCCGCCGAGAGCGGGAGGTCGACGTCGCGGGACTCCCGGATCGGCTTCCCGCCGTCGAGCGACTCGAGCACCGCGAACTCGCGCGAGCGCTCCTGGAGGATCCGGGCGACCCGGAAGAGGTACTTGGCGCGCTCGCTGGCCGGGAGCCCCGACCAGCCGTCGTCGAAGGCCTCGCGCGCGGCCGCGACCGCGAGGTCGACGTCCTCGGCGCCCCCGTACGCGACCTCGGCCAGCGGCTCCTCCGTCGCCGGGCTCACCGTCGGGTGGAACTCGCCCGAGCGCGGCTCCACCCACTCGCCGCCGACGAAGAGCCCGTAGCGCTCCTCGAGGCGCACGATCTCGCGCGACTCCGGCGCGGCCGCGTACTCGAATGCGGAGGGAACCGGCGAGCGGTCCTGCCTGCGCTCGAGGTCAGCCATCGTCCGGCATCAGTCGATCGTGAAGTAATCGGGGCTCTGGTAGCGCCCCGTCCTCTCCTTGCGGATCTGGAGCAGGACGTCGTTCAGGAGCGTGGAGGCGCCGAAGCGGAAGAGGTCGGGGGTGAGCCACTCGGGCCCGAGGGTCTCGTGCAGGAGGACGAGGTGCTGGACGGCCTGCTTCGCCGTCCGGATCCCGCCGGCCGGCTTCATCCCGATCCTGCGGCCGGTCTCCTCGTGGACGTCGCGAATCGCCTCGAGCATGACGAGGGTGACCGGGAGCGTCGCGGCGGGCTGGATCTTCCCCGTGGAGGTCTTGACGAAGTCGGCGCCGCCGGCGATCGCGAGCAGGCTCGCGCGGCGGACGTTGTCGTACGTGCCGAGCTCGCCCGTCTCGAGGATCACCTTCAGGCGCGCCTCTCCGCAGGCCTCCTTGACGCGGCGCACCTCGTCGTAGACACGGGCGTAGTTGCCGGAGAGGAAGGCCCCGCGGTCGATGACCATGTCGATCTCGTCGGCGCCCAGCTCGGCCACGCGCGCGGTCTCCTCGAGCTTCACCTCGATCGGCGACTGGCCGGAAGGGAAGGCGGTCGCCACCGACGCCACCTTGACGCCGCTTCCCTCCAGCCGCTCGAGCGCATGAGGCACGAGGTTCGGGTAGACGCAGACGGCCGCCACGGGGGGCACGGTCAGGTCGCTCGGGTCGGGGCGCATGGCCTTCGAGCAGAGGGCGGCGATCTTCCCTGGCGTGTCGGCGCCTTCGAGGGTCGTGAGGTCCATCATCCGCACGGCGAGCTCGAGGGCGAAGAGCTTCGACTCTCGCTTGATCGAGCGGCGCGCGAGCGCGTCGGCGCGCTCCTCGACGGCGACCTGGTCGACCGAGCCGATGCGCGGTAGCCGGGGCTCGAGAGGGAGCTCGAACCCGCGCGGAAGGGCGGGCGCCTGCGCCATGGCCCAAGTGTAGCCCCCTCGTGGCCGGCCGCCCTTGCGGCTCGCGGCGGCGTTGACGCCTGCAGCCCCGCCCGCGTAGGCTCGCCGCCCAGGTGCCGTCCCTCGTCCTCGCAGCGGGCTTCGGCCAGGTCACGAGTGTCCTCAAGGAGGCGGTCAACCGCGTCGCCGGCGTCCCCGACATGACGCTCACGCTCGCGGGCTCGCGGCGGCGCAAGCGACTCCGGCTGCGCGTCTGCATCCTCCGGGACGAGGACGGCGAGCCGGTCGCGACGCCCGCCGACATCGAGCCCGCGCTCGCCGAGACGGGCCGCGTGCTCGCCCTCTACGGGATCGAGCTCCTCCCGGCGGGGGAGCCGCTCGTCCGGACGCTGGCGGAGGCCGCGCCGCGCGCGGCGCTCGACTCCGCCTGCGCCGAGGGCTCCTGGCAGGCGGACTTCGGGCCGGGCGGGGCGTTCTTCCGCCGCCACGCGGCCCGCAACGCCGCCGGGACGCTCACGGGTTCCGGAGCGCCGGTCACGGCGTTCGTCGTCCGCGACGTCCTCGGTCGGGCAGGCTGCTCGCTCGGCCCGCTGGTCGACTACGTGACCGTCGACATGGGCGCCCTCAGGGGGAGGACCCTTCGCGTCCTCGCGCACGAGCTCGGCCACGCCTGCGGCCTGCCGCACTCGGGCGACGACGAGAACCTCATGCTGCCGAGACGCATGGGCGAGCGCCTCGACGGCTGGCAGGCGGCCGTCCTCCGCGGCTCCCGCCACGTGACGTACCGCTGAGGCAGGAACGCGGCGGGGCCGGGCGAACGCTTGCCCATGCCGCCGTTCGCCGTCAATCCCCACCGCTTCGACCCGTACAAGCACCTCCGGTTCCAGGTCGTCTGGGACGGAAGCGTCGTCGCGGACGTCTCCCGCGTCGGAGGCCTGCGGCGCCGTACCGAGGTCGTCGTCCACCGCGACGGGAACGAGCCCAGCGTCCAGCGCCGTTCGCCCGGCAAGACCGTCTTCGAGCCGATCGTCCTCGAGCGCGGACGGACGCACGACGCGGCCTTCGAGGACTGGGCGGCGCTCGTCTTCGCGCTCGGCGGGGAGATGTCGCTGAGGAACTTCCGCAAGGACGTCGTCATCCGCCTCCTCAACGAGGCCGGGACGGTGACGATGGCCTTCAACGTCTATCGCTGCTGGCCCTCGGAGTACGTCGCGCTCGCGGAGATGGACGCGAACGGCCACGGCGTCGCTTTCGAGTCCCTCATCCTCGAGCACGAGGGCTGGGAGCGCGACCGCTCGGTCACCGAGCCCGCCGAGACCTAGGTCCGGGCCGGCCGGGCCTACGCCGCCGTGACGAGCTCGTCGAGGAGCGGCGCCGTGTCGAGCGGCTCGTACCCGATACGCGACGCGACCTCCTCGCTCGTCGGCCGCGTTCCCTCGGCGAAGAGCTCCCGGAGGAGCTCACCGGTCTCGGGCCGCTGCCACCAGTCCGAGCCGATCGTCTGGCGGAGATGGGCCCGGAGTTGCGCCGAGCGCAGCCACGCGCGCAAGTAGTCCGCCGAGTAGAAGTCGCCGTCCATGTCCGCGAGGTAGCCGTCCGGCCGGTACCGGAAGGCGATCGCCCGTCGGAGGGTCTCGGCGTACGTCTCCGCGTAGTCGGGGGCGTGCGCGAAGTCGCGCCAGAGCGCGAGCTCGTACTCGAGCTTCGCGGCGTAGCGGCGGAAGAGGAGCACCTCGAGGAAGCGGGCCGCGTCCGCGCGCTCGGCGTCCTCCTCGTCGGAGAGGCCGAAGTGCTCGGCGTGCCAGCCGGGCTCGCGGGAGATCGACTCGAGGAGGAAGGAGTAGATCTCCGTGAGGGCGTGGTCGCGCGAGAGACGCCGGTAGGTGTACGGGAGCGCCGGATCGCAGCCGGCGTAGTGGAGCGCGTGGCCGGCCTCGTGGAGAAACGCCTGGTAGTCGTGCAGCCCCCCCTGCGCCCGCGTGATCAGGTGGACGACCGCCGGCGGGTCGGAGGCGATGACGCAGGCGCGCGGGCTCTTCTGGGGCCGGTCGTCGAGGTCGAGACGGATGCGCTCGTTCGCCGCCAGGTCGAAGCCGATGCGGGAGAGGGTCTCGAGGCAGACCGGCACCGCGTGCTCCTTCGCGTAGAGCTCGGCGAGGGGCGACATGCGCCGCAGGTAGGCGACGTGGTACGACGCCGGCTCCCCCTCGCGCTCCGGCCCGAGGACGCGCTCGAGCCAGCGGGCCCGGAGCGGCTCCCAGGACGGCTGCTGGCGCTCGGTCGCCTGGGCGAGCGCGCCGGCGAGCGCGTCGAGGTCGATGCCCTTCCGCTCGGCGCTCCTGCGAACCGGCTCCGGATCGCCCGAGAGCTCGGCGTCGAGCTCCTCGGCCCGCTGGAGGAGCCTGTAGCGGTCGTCGTTGAAGCGGGCCGACGCGTCGCCGGCGAGCGCCCCCAGCTCCTCGCGGGCGGCATAGTCGTCGAGGACGGCGAGCCTCGCCTGCGCCGTCCGGAGCGGCAGCGACTCGCCGCGGAACTCGACGCGCTCGGCGAGGACGGCGTTCTCCAGCCGGTCGGACTCCTCCGCGAGCTCGGCCACGACGATCCCGCCCGCGCATGCCTCGCGGAGCCGGAAGAGGCGCTCGCGGTCGTCGTCCGTTCTCTCTTCCTCCCGGCGGAGCGCGGCATGCTGCTCGCGGGTGAAGAGGTCGGCGTAGCGAGCGACGATCGCCGCCTGCTCGCTCGTCTCCTTCTCGCCCACGCGTACGGCCCGCGACTCCTCGGAGCGCTCGTACAGGAAGCGCGCAAGGCGCTGCTCGAACTCGTCCGCCGTCAAGACCCTCATCGACCCTCCCGTCTACCGTCTAGATGCCCAGCCGCTCGAGCACCCTCTCGTCGCGCCGCCAGCGGGGGCGAACCTTGACGTGGAGCTCGAGGAACACCTTGCGGCCCAGCAACACCTCGATCTCCGGGCGCGCCTCGCTCCCGATCGCTCTGATCATAGCCCCGCCCTTGCCGACGACGATCCCCTTTTGGGAGGGCGTCTCGACGTAGACGAAGGCGCGGACACGGCCGTCCTCGACCTCGTCGACCTCGACCGAGATCGCGTGGGGCACCTCCTCACGGGTGAGCGCGAGAGCCTTCTCGCGCACGAGCTCGGCGATGCGAAGCTCGAGCGGGAGGTCGGTGATCTCGCCGGGGGCGAAGTACGCCGGACCCTCGGGCAGGAGCGCGGCCAGGTCGGCGCGCAGCGCGTCGATCCCCTCGCCGCGGAGCGCGCTCACCGGGTGCAGCGAGTGGAAGTCGCCGAGGGCCGCCACCTCCGCGATCCGCTCCGCCACGCCGGCGGGCCGCAGCCGGTCGACCTTGTTCAGGGCGATGACGACGGGCGGGCCCGCCGCGAACACCCGCTCGGCGACGAACCGGTCTCCCCCTCCGAGGCGCTCGTCCGCCGCGAAGACGAGCAGGAACGCGTCGACGTCCTCGAGCGCCTGGTCGACGGTGCGCTGCATGCGCTCGGTCAGCGCGTCGCGCGGGCGCTGGAAGCCGGGAAGGTCGACGAGGACGAGCTGGCTTCCCTCCCCGTTGACGACCGCGGAGATCCGCCGGCGGGTCGTCTGCGGCTTGTCCGAGACGATCGCCACCTTCCCGCCCGCGAGCGCGTTCACGAGCGTCGACTTGCCGACGTTCGGCCGCCCCGCCACGGCCACGAACCCACTCCTCACAGCTCGAACGAGTCGGGAAGGAGCTCCTGCGCCCGGCGGACGAGCACGTCCCCCTCGTGGAGGAAGACGACCCGGTCGACCCCGAACTCGAGCAGCCACTGGCGGCAGCCGCCGCACGGCGACGCGGTCACGGCGACGGCCTCGACGTCCCCCGGCCGGGCACCCTCGGCCACGGAGCGCGCAAGGGCCGACCGCTCGGCGCACATGCCGAGCGGGTACGAGGCGTTCTCGACGTTGACGCCGGTGACGACGCGGCCGTCGCGCAAGAGTGCCGCGGCGCCCACCTCGAACCTCGAGTAGGGCGCGTAGGCGCCGGAAGCGGCCGCCTGCGCGCGGGCGAGGAGCTCGGAGTCGGTCACGCGAGCGCCTGGAAGAGGATCATCGTCACGAGCGTACCGAGGACGCCGCCGAGGACGACCTCGCTCGTCGAGTGGATTCCAGACTCGACGCGCGTCTGAGCGACGAGGAAGGCCATGATGAGCGCGACGAAGGAGATGAGGACGCGCTCGTCCTCGGCGAGGAACGTGATCGCGGTCCAGCCGCCGAACGCGAGCGCCGCGTGGCCGGAGGGCAGCCCGCCGCTCAGGGGCGTCCCCCGGCGGGTGATCGCCTTGCTCCCGATCACGATGATGAGGATCAGGATGAGCGCGACGAGCGTCAGGTGGGGAGGCGTCTCGCTCAGGCGGTTGACGAGGCGCCTGCTCGGCTCCGACAGCCGGTCGGCGAAGACGAGGTAGCCGACCACGACCGCGTTCACGGACGCGATCAGGACGGCCCCGGCGGCGATGTCCTTGGCCATCTTCGCCAGCGGGTCGAAGGAGGTCGTCGCCAGGTCGATCGTCGCCTCGATGGCGGTGTTCACCATCTCGGCGATCAGCACGAAGGAGATGGCGACGAGAAGCGCCATCAGCTCGAGCTTCGTGACGCCGTAGGCGAACGCGAGGATGAGCACCACCGTCGCGACCGCGAAGTGGATGCGCATGTTCCGCTGGGTGCGGAGCACGTGGATGACGCCCTCGAACGCCCAGTTGAGGCTCTGGACGATCGCGGGCGTCCGCCGCGTGGTCCCCCGATGGTCGCTCATCCCGCGAGCTCCCGCTCGCGGCGCTCCATCCGGGCGCCGTGCTCGTAGCCGAGCAGGTGGAGGAGGCCGTGGACGAGCGGGGCGCGCCACGCCTCCCCGACGACGTCCGGGCAGAGAACGACGTCCCCGAGCTGCCGCGGCGGGCCGGCGGGCAGCTCGTCGCGGGCGTCGATCGGGAACGAGAGCACGTCGGTCGCCTCGTCGACGCCGAGGTGCTCGCGCTTGAGCTCGCGCATGCGCTCGGGCGCCTCGAAGTGGACGCCGAGGTCGCCGTCGGGGACGCCCTCGGCCGCGAGCACTCTGCGGCAGAGATCCGCGACCGCCGGCTCGTCCACGTCCGCCCGGCTTCGGTTCTGGAGCTCGATCCGGATCACCGCCGGCGCTGCGTGCCCGTCTGCTCCGCGTGGCGCTTGTACGCCTCGACGATGCGCTGGACGAGCACGTGGCGCACGACGTCCTGATGGCCGAACTCGACGAACTCGATCCCGTCGATGGTGGCGAGGATCTCGCGGACCTGGATCAGGCCCGAGGCCTGGTCGGCCGGGAGGTCGATCTGGGTCACGTCGCCGGTGACGACCACGCGGGAGCCGAAGCCGAGGCGCGTCAGGAACATCTGCATCTGCTCGGGGGTCGTGTTCTGCGCCTCGTCGAGGATGATGAAGGAGTCGTTCAGCGTACGCCCGCGCATGAAGGCGAGCGGCGCGACCTCGATCGTCCCCTTCTCCATGTACGCGTTCAGGCGGTCGGCGTCGAGCATGTCGTAGAGGGCGTCGAAGAGCGGCCGCAGGTAGGGGTCGACCTTGGCGAGCATGTCGCCGGGGAGGAATCCGAGCCGCTCCCCCGCCTCGACGGCGGGGCGCGTGAGGATGATGCGGCTGACCTCGCGGTCGGCCAGCGCGGCGACGGCGAGGGCCATGGCCAGGTACGTCTTCCCCGTCCCCGCCGGACCGATCCCGAACGTGATCGTGCAGTCGCGGATCGCGTCGACGTACCGCTTCTGGTTGACGGTCTTGGGCGTGATCTTCTTGCCGCGATGCCGCCAGACGACGTCCTCGAACACCTCGCGGGGGTCCCTGGCCGCGTCGATCGCGCCGAGGACCGCGTCGACCGTGCCCGGCCCGATCGCGTGGCCGCCCTCGACGAGCCCGACGAGCTCGTCGAGCACGAGCCGGGCCTCGCCGACCTTGGCGTCCTCGCCCTCGAGCGTCAGCTGGTTGCCACGCAGGCGGATCGTGCAGCCCATCCGGTCGCGCAGGGCCCGCAGGATGCCGTCGTCGACGGTGGCGAGCTCGGCCGCGACCTCGTTGGACACCGAGAGGACTTCCTGCAACGACTCCAAGTGTAGTGGCCACCCATGCACCCGGCCGCCTCCGTCCCCGGGGCCGCCGCGGGCCTCCCTCCGGGTTCAGCCTAACGCCGGCGGGCGCGCGCGTGGCGCGCGGAACGCGTCGAATTCGTGCCGGTCATGCGAGCTTCTCGCGCACGAGCTGGCTGACGGCGCCGCCGTCCGCACGGCCCGAGACCTGCGGCATCACGTCGGCCATCACCCGGCCGAGGTCGCGGAGCGACGTCGCGCCGGTCTCGGCGATCGCGTCGTCCACGATGCGCTCGAGCTCGTCCTCGGTGAGCGGCTCGGGCATGAACTCCTCGATGACGGCGAGCTCCTCCTCCTCCCTGGCCGCCTGCTCGTCGCGACCCGCCGAGCGGAACGCCTCGGCGCCCTCGGCGCGCCGCTTGCGCTCGCGGTGGAGGACCTGGAGCTCCTCGTCGTCCTTGAGCGGCCGCCCCAGCTCCTTCTCGGCCGACCGGAGGGCCGCGAGCGTGAGCCGGAGAGCGCCCGTGCGGGTCTGGTCGCGCGCCTTCATGGCGTCCTTGAGCTCCTGCTCGATCTCTGCGATCACGCTCACTCGAACCCTCCGAGGCCCCTGCCGCCGAGGACGTGCCAGTGGAGGTGGAAGATCGTCTGGCCGCCGCCCGGGCCGACGTTGACCACGACGCGGTAGTCCTCGAGCCCGGCCGCGCGGGCCGTCTCGGCGACGAACTCGAGCATACGCTTCGACTCCTCGGCGCTGAACTCATCGACC
>DATAAQ010000042.1:0-10101 GCA_036260055.1 Gaiellaceae bacterium
GCGCGAGGAGCTCGAGCGTGACGTCGTTCAGCACCTCGTCGCCGTCGACGAGCCCGCAGTGGCCGTGCGACGTGTACTCGCAGAGGCAGACGTCCGTGAGGAGGACGAGCCCCGGGACGCGGTCGCGCAGCGCCCCCAGCGCCCGCTGGACGATCCCGTCGTCGCCGTACGCTCCGGAGGCTGCCTCGTCCTTCTCCTCCGGGATCCCGAAGAGGAGGACGGCGCGCACGCCGAGACGGTGCGCCTCGTCGGCCTCGTCGCAGAGGCGGTCGACCGAGCGCTGGGCGATGCCGGCGAGCCCCTCGAGCGGCCGCTCCACGCCCTCGCCGGGGCAGACGAACAGCGGGAGGACGAAGTCGTCCAGCGAGAGGCGCGTCTCGCGCGCGAGCGAGCGCAGCGTGTCCGTCCGCCGGAAGCGCCGCAGCCGCGTGACCGGAAAGGTGCTCACACCAGCAATCTTCGCACGCCCATTCGGGCCAACGCGGCGAAGGCCGCCGCGATTCCGAGGAGCCAGGCGGCCTCGCGCGCCAGGGCGCCCCAGGGGTCGAGATCGAAGAGGGCGGCTTCGAAGAGCCGCTGGGCGTGCCCGAACGGGAAGACCTGCGAGACGTGGCCGGCCGCCTCGACCGAGCCCTCCGGGACGAGCCCGATGAGCACGACGGGGAGCGCGACGAGGAAGGCGACCAGCACGGCCGTCCGGGCCTCGCGCGCGAGGACTCCGAGAAGGACGCCGAAGGCGCCGAAGGCCGCGCCCGCCAGCGCGAGCCCGAGCGCGAGCAGGGGAAGCCGCTCCCACGGCTCACCGCCCTGGACGCCGGCGACCTCGGCGGCGACCCCGAAGACGAGCGCGAGCGCGAGCCCGACGGCGAGGGCGACGACGGCCGCGACGCAGACCTTCGAGACGACGAGCTCCAGAAGCCCGACGAGCCCGCGCGCGAGCCGGGCGACGACGTTCTCGTCCCGCTCGGAGGCGATCGCCCCCGCGGCCAGGAGGACCGCGACGAACGCCAGCGTGAGCGCGAGCGCGTACGACTGCAGCTGCGCGGAGAGGAGCCAGGTGCGGCCGGCCTCGTGGTCGGTCTCGAGCTCGATCGGGTTCGCGGTCGCCCGGAGCGTCTCGTCGGCCTGGCGGAGCGCGAGAAGCGCCTCGTCGACGAAGGTGGAGAGCTCCCGGATCCGCTCGAGCGCCGCGGGGTCGTCGGTCTCGGCCTCCAGCTCGTCCAGCGTCCGGGCCGCCGTCTCCAGCCCGACGACGTCGAACTCGTTCCCGAGGAACTCCGATTCGCCGCCCTCGACGAGGAGCTCGACGTACGCGAGGTTGGCCGAGATGAACGCCTCCTGGAGCAGGAGGTTGAGCCGGTAGACAAGCGCCTGGGTGGAGAGCTCCGCACGCCCGGCGAGCCCGCCCTTCCCGGTGCGAAGGACGAGCGTCGGGCTCTCGACCATGCCGCGGAGGGTGCTCGCGAAGCCGCGCGGGACGACGATCGCCGCTACCACCTCGCCGGTCTCGAGCGCCCGCTCCGCTTCCTCCTCCTCCATCGGCACGAGCTCGGCCTTGTCGTTCACCTGCTCGATCACCCGCTCGACGTCGAAGGTCGCGCTCGCGATCGTGACCTCCTCGGGGAGGCCGTCGAGGTCGACGAACGCGACGCGGGGGCGGTCGGCGGCAAAGCGGACGAGCAGGCCGACGAGCACGGCGAAGAGGAGGGGGTAGAGGACGAGCGCGCCGAGCAGGACGGGCGAGCGCCGCAGCACGAGGAGGTCCTTGCGCACGAGGAGGGCGACCGCCGTCACGCGAAGACGTCCGCCCGCGGGTCGGCCTCGTACTCCGGCAGCGTTCCCTCGAAGACGACGCGCCCGTCCAGCAGCACGACGACCCGGTCGGCGAAGCGCTCGAGCTCCTCGAGGTTCTGGGTCACGAAGACGACGGCGCCACCGCGCCCGCGAACGGCGCGGGCCACGTCCCAGAAGCGGCGCCGCTGGCGCGGGTCGAGCGACGCGGTCGCCTCGTCGAGCAGGAGGACGTCGGGCTGCGCCAGGAGCGCGACCGCCAGGTTCAGCCGCTGCTGGTTGCCCCCGGAGAGCTCGGAGGAGACGCGGTCGTCGTCGGGAAGCTCGAGCAGCTCGAGGAGGCGGCGGGCGCGCGCGTCCGGCTCGGTGACGCCCTCGAGGCGGGCGAAGAGCTCGAGGTTCTCGCGGGGCGTCAGCTTCGCGTACTGCGCCGGCCGCTGGGGCACCCATCCGACGCGCGGGGCGGGCGTCGCAACGGTCACAGCCCCCTCGTCGGGGGCGAGGGCGCCCGCGAGGATCGAGAGGAGCGTGGACTTGCCCGCGCCGTTCGGCCCCACGAGCGCGAGGGTCTCGCCGCCCCGCACGTCGACGCTCGTGGGGGCGAGCGCGACGTGGGCGCCGTAGCGCCGGGCGACGCCGCGGGCCGAGAGCAGCGCCGGGCTCAACGTCCGCCGCTCCTGGCACGGTGAGCGAGAGCGGCGAACACGCCGGCAAGGCTAGCAACCATGTCTGGGCCCCGTCTCTACGACCGGGAGCACGAAACCCCTGCAAAATGGGGTAATGTGATCGACCTCTGGGGCGTCGAGGACGAGTGGTCGTTCGCGACCGAGGGGGCGCTCGCGCTCCAGCCGGAGCCTCGTGAGCGTTTGAAAGGGCCGGGGACCTCGGTTACGGTGCCGCGGATGGCTACGTCCCAGGCACCCGGGCTCACCGCCCATGCCCGGACCCGGCGGCGGGACGACGCCCGGGTGAGAGCCCGCCGCACACGCAGGATGGCGGCTCTCATCGTCGTCGCCTGCGTCTCGCTCGTGACGCTCGTCCTGACCGCGTTCGGCACCGGCGCCCCGACGACCGTCTCCTTCACCGGGCCCGCGCCCGCCGACCGGCTGCTCCCGGCCGGGCCGCCGCGGCCGCAGGTCGTCGCCATGCAGGACTCCCTCCGCATCCAGCTCCCGATCAACCAGGCCCGCGTCACGGCGATCGGCTACCACGCCGCCGGCTCGAGCGTGCTCGCCCTGGAGCCGGTCGGGAGTCAGGCGAACGCCGGCCTGCTCGAGCGGGCGCTGCGCAAGCTCTTCGGCGGGAGCGGCTCGAGCCTCCGCTACTACCTGCTCGAGGGGGGCGTGGGCGCGCAGACGGGCGGCCTCGACATCGGCGCGCCGGTCGACACCGACGTCTACGCGCCCGTGGACGGGAGCGTCATCGGGGTCAGCGACCAGGTGATCAGCGGGCGCTCGTACGGCGTCCGCATCGACATCCAGCCGTCCGGGACGCCGGGCGTGGTCGTCTCGCTGACGAATCTGCGCGCGGACCCGGCGCTCACCGTCGGCTCCACCGTGCGGGCCGGGGCGACGAAGGTCGGTCGCGTCATCGACCTCTCCGAGGTCGAGCGCGCCGGGCTCGCCCGCTACACGCAGGACAAGGGGCATCACGTCCACCTCGAGGTGCACCCCGCAGCAGCCATGGCGAGCCCCTAGGGATTCGCTCCGCGAATCCCGATGAGGATCCTCTTCCTGGCCGACGTCTTCGGCGCGCCCGGTCGCCGCGCCGTGGAGGCGCGGCTGCACGAGCTGCGCCACGAGCTCGACGTCGACGTCTGCGTGGTCAACGGCGAGAACGCGGCCGACGGGATCGGCCTGACCGCCAAGCTCGCGGACAGGCTCCTGGCGGCCGGCGCGGACGTCGTCACGACGGGCAACCACGTCTGGAGACATCGCGACCTCGTCCCGCTCCTGGAAGGCAGCCCGCGTGTGCTGCGACCGGCGAACGTCGGCGATCGCGCGCCCGGCCGCGGGCTCACGGTCGTGGAGGCCCGCGGCGGCGGGCGCGTCGCCGTCGTCAACCTGCTCGGGGCGCTGTTCCTCCACGTCGTCGTGCATCCGTTCCAGGTCGCCGAGGCGCTCGTCGAGGAGGCACGGCGCGAGACGCCGGTCGTCGTCGTCGACTTCCACGCCGAGGCCACGAGCGAGAAGGTCGCGCTCGCGCGGATGCTGGACGGCCGGGCGACGGCCGTGATCGGGACGCACACGCACGTGCAGACGAACGACGCGCGGGTCCTGCCCGGCGGCACCGCGGCGATCACCGACGCGGGGATGACCGGGCCGCACGACTCCGTCATCGGCGTCCGCGCCGAGCTCGCGATCGAGCGCATGCGCACCGGCCTGCCGGTTCGCTTCCACCCGGCGGACGGCGACGTCCGCATCGAGGGCGTCGTCGTCGACTGCGACGCGGACGGCCGCGCTACGGGGTGCGAGGCCCTGCGCGTGCCCGTCTAGCGAGCGCGAGCACGAGCACGGCGAAGAGCGCGACGAGGACGACGTCGCGGACGAGCACGAGCCAGGCCACGGGCTCGAGGGCGACGACGTCCCAGTAGCGGGTCGGGAACCAGACCTGCGTCGTCACGAGCGCGGCGCCGAGGAGCGCGGCCGCGGCGAGCCCCGTCGAGCCGGCGACGAGCGGGACGAGCGGGACGAGCCAGACGAGAAACTGGGGCGAGAGGACCTTGCCGAAGGCGACGAACCCGGCCACCGCCGTGGCGCAGGCGAGCACGAGCCGCTGGCGGTCGGCGCGCGCCCGTGCGAAAAGCGTCCAGACGGCGACGAGCGCGAGCGCGGCAACGACCGTCTGAGCCGTGGCCAGGGCGTCCGGGAGCGCCCCGGCGAGGTTCTGGGAGCCGTGCGTCGAGACGACCGTCGCCTCGTACGCGCCGAGGAGGTGCGCGGCGAGGAGCGCGCCCGCGCCCAGGCTCTCCACCTGGAGCGGGCGGCCCAGCTGGCCGGTCACGCTCTCGGCGAGGCCGGCCGGCGCGACGACGAGGAACGGGCCGACGACGACGGCGACAACCGCGAGAAAGACGGCGACCCCGAGCACGGCCTCGCGGGGGCCGCGCCGGCGCCAGGCGTATGCGACCGCGAGCGGGAGGAGGGCGAGCGGGTAGAGCTTCGCCGCCGCGGCGAGGGCGAGCGCCCCGAATCCGATCCGCTCGCGGTCCCGGACGAACGCCGCCAGCGCTGCGGCCGTGAGCGCGGCCGGCCAGAAGTCGTAGCGGGTGAGCACGACCGAGCCTAGCGCCAGCGGAGCGAGGCCGGCGAACGCGGCGGCGGCGTAGAGCCGCGGCGGCCGCGGCCGCAGGGCGGTCGCGGCGAGCACGGCGAGCGCGACGGCCGCCCACGCGCAGCTCCACATCAGCGCCTCGAAGACGGAGCCGTAGTGCTCCTCCGGCGCGAGCGTCGGGAGCCAGAAGACCGGGAGCGCGGCCGGCGGGTACTCGACGGGGAAGTCGCGGTACGGCACCTGCCCGTCGGCGATCCGCTCGCCGTACTCCTGGTAGACCGGCGTGTCGACGATCTGCGAGCGCCCGAGCGCCGGGAGGTGGAGGGCGGCCCAGGCGACGGCGAGCAGGAGAAGCCCCGCGGCGAGCGGCGGTCCGAGCCGCGTCCCGGTCTCAGCGGGCAGGTACGAGCTCTCGAACCTGAGGATCGTCGGCCGGCTCATCGGCGGGCGCCTCCCTGCGGACGACGTGCACGGCCGCCGGCGCGAGGAGCGCGAAGGCGACGAAGGGGAAGAACCACGGGATGTAGAGGTAGAACCAGTGCGTGAGCACGAGCTCGAAGCCGACGAGGAGGGCGCCGGAGAGGGCGGCGAGCTGGAGCGCGTTGCGCACGCGGGGGAAGAGCGCAAGGGCGAGCGCGGCCACGACGAGCACCGCCTTCAGCGCGGTCTGGACGACTGCGAGGTCGGGGAAGCCCGGGTACTCGTCCCAGTCCCAGATCGAGAACGGCGACGGCCGGGAGAGCTGCCAGCCGAACGTCCGCTCCCAGAAGACGCGCGCCGCGTGCAGCGGGTCGGGCTCGAGGAGCAGGATCCAGAAACCGAGCGCCGTGGCAAGGAGGAGTCCGCCGGCGAACAGCAGCTGCTGGCGGGGCCACCGGAGCGCGCGGCCGTACGACGCCCAGAGCGGAAGGAGGAGGAGCGCGGCGAACTTCGTCCAGGCCGCGAGGCCGGCGAAGAGCCCGCGCGCAGGCGCCGACGTGACGAAGACGAGTCCCCACACGAGGAACGCCGGCATGATCGCGTCGTTCGAGTTCGAGCTGGAGACGTACTGGGTGAAGGGATAGGCGGCCCACGCGAACGCGAGCGTCGCGCCCAGCCGGGCGCCTCCGAAGCGAAGGCCCAGCGCTCCCATTCCGAGAAGGGCGAGGGTGTCCCAGAGGACGGAGGTGAGGTGCGCGGCCGGCAGGTCGTCCCACTTGCCGCTCCACCCCAAGATCGCGACGCCGGGGACGTAGGCGAGGTAGCTGAGGGGGCCGTACGTGTCGCCCCTGCCGTTGGCGACCTCGCAGCGGCCGTTCGTCTGGATCCGCTCCCGGACGTAGCCGTCGGCGTCGGCCGGCCCGCATTCCCTGCCCGTGTCGTCGGGCATGTGGCCGTACGGCATCTCGCCGTCCACGACGATCCGCTGGGCGCCGATCACGCCGGCGAGACCGACGTCGATCACGTTCGACGCCTGGACGTTGAGCGCGACGCGGAAGCCCGCGAGGAAGACCGTTGCAGCGAGGAGCGCCCAGACCGGCCAGACCGCGCGGACCGGGCTCCCACGCCCTCGCCAGCCGATCCAGGCCATGCGTCCGAGGAGGTAGAGGAGCGGCGGATAGACGAGCGGCATCGCCGTGAAGATGTCGCCGCGGTTGAAGAACCAGAGCGAGACGCTGAAGGAGAGGAGGACGAGGAGGTCGAGGTTCCGCATCGAGAGCGGGCGCCGGAGGTCGGCGAGGCCGACGAGGAAGAGCGCGCAGAGCGGCAGCCAGACCCAGGGCTCGTTGATCTTCCGCCCGAAGGCGCCGTCGTAGCCGCGCGCCATCTTCCAGGCGACCTGCGGACCGGTCCACGCCTCGGTCACGCGCCGGCTCCCGTCCTCGACCTTCGCGAGCGCCACCTGGCCCGCGTCCGGGAGCGACGACCACACCTTCACCTCCCAGACGCCCGTGTCCCCGTCGAACTCCGCCTCCTTCGTGAGCGTCCGCGGCGGATAGCGCTCGAGCCAGTCGGCGATCTTCCCGTCCGCGAGGGCCGTGGCGATCGCGCGGTCCTCCGTCAGCGTCGCGTCCTGCTGCCCCGGCACGAACGGCGTGCCGACGAGGTTGCCGCGCGCGTCGTACACCGGCGCCGTCGGCGTGGCGGCGCCCGCGGGCGCCGCCAGGGCGAGCGCGAGAAGGGCAACCGGCGCTAGCCGACGCGCCGCCGTCGGAAGCTCCACAGCTTGTTGGCGACGAAGTTCCACGGCGTCACGAGGACGATCGCGACGGCCTGCGCCGGGAGCTTCGGGACGCCGACCGCGACGAGCGCGGAGAGGAAGACGAGGTTCGCCGCGAGGGCGACCGTGGAGACGACGAGAAACCGGACTCCCTGGAAGACGAGGTGCCCGCGCTGGTGCCGGAACGTCCAGAGGCGGTTCCACGCGTAGTTGTTCGAGACCGCGACGAGGAAGGATCCGACCGCCGCGAGGAGGTAGTAGACCTCGAAATGGAGCAGCGTCGCGTAGACGGCGAGGTTGACGACGTAGCCGGACGCGCCGACCGTGCAGAACTTCGCGAGCTGGATCCAGTTGGCGGGCCGCCGCAGCGCCAGCGCGGCCGCGCCGGTGAGCGCGCCCGCACGGGAGGTGCTCGCCTCGGGTCGAGTGGCCACGGTCGGGAAAGGTTAGACGCGCGCCGCGCCCGCCCGGCGCGTCTTCTACCTCCTGTAGCCGCCCTCGCCGACGAGCGGCACGAACCGGCAGGGCACCGAGCGGCGGACCGCGGGGCCCTCGGGGCTCTTGACGGCGAGCTCGAGCCGCTGCCCGAGCCGGTCGCCGACCGGGACGACGAGCCGGCCGCCGGGCACCAGCTGGTCGTAGAGCGTCCTGGGGATCTCGGGCGCGGCGGCGGCGACCGTGACGACGTCGAAGGGCGCATGCTCGGGAAGGCCGAGCGAGCCGTCTCCCTCGTGCACGGTCACCCGGTCGTAGCCGGCCGCCGCTAGCCGGGCGGCGGCCTTCTCCGCGAGGGCGGGCAGGCGCTCGATCGTGTGCACCTCCGCGGCGAGCTCCGCGAGGATCGCGGCCTGGTAGCCCGATCCGGTGCCGATGTCGAGGACGCGGTCGTTGGGCCGCACGTCGGCCGTCTGGACGATCAGCGCGACCATGTAGGGCTGCGAGATCGTCTGCCCGTAGCCGATCTGGAGCGGCATGTCCTCGTAGGCCCGCTTCCAGTCGTCGTCGTCGATGAACGCCTCGCGCGGCACGCGCCCCATGACGTCGAGGACGCGCCTGTCGACGATGTCGCGCGCCTCGAGCTGCTCGGCGACCATCCGCGCCCGGTCGGCCTCGAAGTCAGGCGTGGGCCAGAAGCCGGGCGGCATCCATCGACTGCGGCGGCTCCACCCCGAGGTGGCGGAGCGCGAGCGGGGCGAGGTCGGTGACGGCGGGCGCAGGCGGGAAGGGGGTCTCGTCGAACCCCGCGGCGACGAGCGGCACGATCGAGTCGCCCGCGGCCAGCGAGCCGTGGCTCCCGCCGCCGAGGTGATGGCGCCCGCCTAGGTCGGCGAGCTCCCACCCCTCCGTGGCGGAGACGAGCACGTCGCCGGCGTTCGGGCACGCGAGCGCGCGCCACGACCGCTCGAGCGCGTTCGGGTAGCGATCCGGGTGGAGCACGGCCGGGTCGCCCTCGGCACGCCAGGCGCCGTTCTCGGGCGCGAAGCGAAGCTCGGCGCCCGCCCGCCGGGCGACCGCCTCCGCCTCCTCGAGGAAGAGGACGACGTCGGCGGCGGGCTCGTCGTCGAGCCGCTCGGCGAGCTCGCGTGTCCCGACGCGCGAGTGCGGCAGGCGGTAGACCATCCCGGCGCGGTTCGAGGCGGCCGCGACGACGCCGGCGGCGATGCCCTCCGGGTACGCGTCCTGCAGGCGCGCCAGACGCTCGACGTGCGTCTGGCCGTGGTCGGAGCAGACCACGACCGCGTAGCGCTCCAGGAAGTCCTCGAACCCGCCGGCCGCCTGGAAGAGGCGCCCGAGGGCCGCGTCCGCGCGCTCGAGCGCGTGGAGCGCGGCGTCCGGCCCGGCGATGTGCGAGGCGTAGTCGTAGTCGGGCAGGTAGAAGACCAGGAAGTCGAAGCCGTCGCGGGTCACGAGCCAGGAGCCGACCGCGGCGGCGTAGTCGTCGATGGAGCCCTCGAGCCGGGAGCGGATGGCGAGCGGCGCCCCGGTCACGTCCGACTCGAAGAGGTTGAAGAAGAAGAAGCGCTTCGGCCCGTAGGCCGCCTCGTACCAGCGGTTGCGGCGCGCCAGGCCGGGCAGGCGGATCGGGTGTCGCGTGCGGCCGCGGTAGCACGTGAAGTTGATCGCCGCGGGGATCCTGCCGGCGTCCTCGAGGGCCTCGAAGACGGTCGTCGCCCCGCGAGCGAGGTGCTCGTGGTTCATGTTGAAGATCGTGTCCCGGATCGAGCGCCGGGCCCCGACCGCGCGCATGGCGCTGAAGGAGGACCCGTACTCGACGAGCCGCTGCTCGCCGCGGTGGTACCAGACCAGGTGGGGGATGCGGTGGACGTCGGGATGCGCGCCGGTCGCGATGGAGGTCAGGCAGACGGGCGTCAGCGACGGGAACACGGTCGTCCCGCGCTCGTACGTCCCCATCGCGAGCAGGGACGCGAGCGCCGGGAGGCGTCCTTCAGCGACCCCGCGGTCGAGCATCGCGGGCGTCAGCCCGTCGATGACCGCGAGGACGAGCTTCTTCGCCGGCGGGTCAGTCGCGGGCAAGGACCCTGAGGCCGGCGTAGCGGGAGGCGGCGCGCCGGCCGAGCCGTGCGCCGGCGACCGGACTCCCGGCGGCGACGAGGTAGCCGGCGGCGGGCACGACCGCGAGGAGGGCGCTGGCGAGGACGGCCGCGGGGAGCGCCTCGAGCGAGAGGCGCCTGAGACCGAGCCAGGCGAGGAGCGACGCCGCTGCGAACGCCGCGAGCGCCCACCAGGGCAGCGCGAGCGCCGTCACCACGACTCCTCCGGCGACCGCCGCGAGCGCGAGCAGCCCATACACCGCCCGGCGCAGCGCGCCGGCCGCC
>DATAAQ010000043.1:0-3346 GCA_036260055.1 Gaiellaceae bacterium
CCCATGCCGGCGTACACCCCTCAGAGCCATGACGACCGCGCCCGAGCATCCGACGGTCTCGCCTCGGCAGGCGTCGCGGACGCGCGAGCGCCCACCCCGCGTGGCGGAGGGCGTCGAGCTGCTCGGCCGCTACGAGGACTCCGGCTTCAGGGAGCCGCCCTATCTGGCCCGTCGCCCTGACGGCCAGATGGTCCAGCTCTCCGAGCTCCTCTACCTGGTCGCCGACGAGAGCGACGGGACGCGCGACTGCGACGACATCGCCGACCGCGTCACGGGCAGGTTCGGCCGCGCAGTGAGCGCCGACAACGTCCGCTTCCTCGTCGAGGAGAAGCTGCGCCCGCTCGGCGTCCTGGCCGCAGCGGACGGATCCAGCCCCCGCGCCGGCCGCCTCGAGCCGCTCCTCGGGCTGACGCTCCGCGCGCGCCTCCTTCCCGAGCGCGCCGTCAACGGGATCGGCGGGGTCTTCGCGCCGCTCTTCCTCCCCGCCATCGTCGCGCTCGTGCTGGCGGCGCTCCTCGCGCTCGACGCCTGGCTCTTCTTCGTCCACGGCGTCGCCCAGCCGACGCGCGAGCTCGTCTACCAGCCGCTCCTGCTCCTCATGGTCTGGGGCCTCCTCGCGGCGGGAGCGCTCTTCCACGAGATCGGGCACGCGGCCGCGGCCCGGTACGGAGGAGCGCGGCCGGGCGCCATCGGCGCCGGCCTCTACCTCATCTGGCCCGTCTTCTACACCGACGTCACCGACGCCTACCGTCTCCGCCGGGGAGGGCGCCTGCGCACGGATCTCGGCGGCGTCTACTTCAACGTCGTCTTCGCCCTCGCGACCGCCGGCGCGTACTTCGCCACGGGCTTCGAGCCGCTGCTCGTGCTCGTGCTCGTCCAGCACGTCCAGACGCTCGTGCAGTTCCTGCCGTTCCTCCGCCTGGACGGCTACTACATCGTGAGCGACCTCACGGGCGTCCCCGACATGTTCGCCCGCATCAGGCCGACGCTCGCGAGCCTGCTCCCGTGGCGGCGCGGCGACGAGCGGGCCGAGGAGCTGAAGCCCTCGGCGCGGACCGCCGTGACGGGCTACGTCCTCACGCTCGTTCCGCTCTTCCTCTTCGTCGTCGCGGTCCTCGTCGTCAACGCTCCACGCCTCTTCGCGACGGCGTGGGACTCGTTCCTCGTCCATCGCGACGGCGTCTCCCGCTCCCTCGATGAGGGGCGGACCGCGAGCGGCCTCGCCGGCATGACGCAGATGGCGGCGCTCGTCCTCCCCGCGATCGGGATCGCGCTCACCGGCGGGCGGCTCGGCACGCGGCTCGCGACGGCGCTGTGGGGGTGGTCCGCGGGGAGTTCCGCGCGACGCGCCTCGGTCCTCGTCGCGACGGCCGCGGCGGCCGCGTTCCTCGTGTTCAGCTGGTGGCCGAACGGTCAGTACAAGCCGATCCAGCCGGCCGAGCGCGGCACGGTTCCGGGCGCGGTCGTCCAGCTCGGCTCGTACGAGACGGGCCGGGCGGCGCTCACCGCCGAGCGCGAGGAGGAGCTCGGCGGCGCCCCCTTCGTCTCCGTCTCCTCCGCCGAGGCGGCGGGAGACGCAGGCGCGGAGCCCTCCGGCAACGTCGTCGTCGAGCGGAGCGACGAGCGGTCGAACCTCGCGCTCGCCCTCGCGCGCGAGGACGGGACGTCCGTCTTCGCGCTCGCGTTCTCGATCACGGAGCTCACCCACGGGGCGCTCGAGCAGACGAACCGCGCGGTCGCGGTCGCGAGCTGCGAGCGCTGCCGGGCGATCGCGATCGCCATCCAGATCGTCCTCGTCCTCAACGACCCCGCGATCATCGCGCCCGAGAACAGCGCGGTCGCGGTCAACTACTCGTGCACGCTCTGCGAGACCCTCGCGCTCGCGTACCAGCTCATCTTCGGGACGGGCGAGCCGATCGCGTTCACCGAGGAGGGCCTCGCCCGCCTCGCGGAGATCCGGCGCGAGCTCGCGGAGCTCGGCGACTCCGGGCTCTCGCTGGAAGAGATCCAGGCGCGGGTCGGGGAGCTCGTCGAGGAGATCCGCCTCGTGCTCGAGAGCGAAGTCGGTCCCGTCGGCGAGACGGGCGAGCCGGAGGAGGCGGAGCCGAGCGGGAGCGAGACGACGACCACGCCGGCCGAGACCTCTCCGACGGAGACCACGACTACGACGACGACCACGACGGAGACGACCGCCACCGAGACGACGGAGGACTCGCCGTAGTGGCACGGCTCGCGTGCGTCCTCCTCCTGGCTCTGGCGCTCGCCGGGTGCGGCGGTGGCGACGGCGGCGGCGATGCGGCCGACGTCCTCGCGGAGACGGAGGCGAAGCTCGCGGAGATCCGAAGCGGGGAGCTCTCGTTCGCGCTCGTGGCCGTCGGGACGGGCCCCGACGGCGGCCGGCTCGGGGTCGAGCTGGCCGGGCCGTTCGCGTTCGGCGCCGACGGCGAGCTTCCGGTGGCGGAGATCGCGTACACGGAGTTCGCGGGCGACGAGACGAGCGAGGCGACGTTCGTCTCCACCGACGGCAAGGCGTACCTCGAGCTCGACGACGCGACGTACGAGCTCCCGCCCGAGATGCTGGACGACCTGCGGGGCGCCGACGGCGGCGAAGGCCTCGCCCGGCTCGGAATCGAGGACTGGCTCGTGGAGCCCGAGCTCGTGGACGGCGGTGACGTCGACCGCCTCGAGGGACGCCTCGACGTGGGCGAGGCCGCGGCCGACCTCGCCGCGCTCCTCGGCGAGCTCGGCGGCGTCGACGCGGACGTCCTCGACGAGGCGAGCACGAAGACCCTCGAGCGGGTCGCCCGCTCGAGCAGCGTCGTCGTCGAGACGGGCGCCGACGACCGGCTCCTCAGGCGACTGACGATCGGGGTCGAACTCGGCGTCGACGGAAGCCCGGAGCTCGAGCAGGCGCTCGAAGGCCTCGGCGGCGGCGCGGAGGTCACGCTCGACGTCCGCATCGAGCGCCCGAACCAGCCCGTCGACGTCGCCGCCCCGGAGGACGCCCAGCCGCTCGGCGGCTAGTCCAGGTTGGGCCGACGGACGAGAGCGCCGAGCACGGCGCCGAAGACGAGGTGGACGGCCGCTTCGTAGGCAAAGACGCGCCTGTTGCGGAGGAGCGGCGGCCAGGCGCCGGTCCTCCGGTCGGGATGGAGACGGTCGACGAGGGCCATCGCGGGCCACAGCCCCAGGTTCTCCGCCTGCGCCGCGAGGACGCCGCGCCCGGGCCCGCGTCCGCCCGCGGCCGCGAAAGCGAGACCGAAGACGGCCCCGTTGACGAGGTGCGCCGCGAGGCCGACCGTCCGCCACGCCGGACCTCGGGTCAGGAGCGCGCCCAGGAGGCGGA
>DATAAQ010000044.1:0-8235 GCA_036260055.1 Gaiellaceae bacterium
GCGCTTCCAGCACGACGCCTTCTTCCTCGACCAGCTGATCCGGCCGGTCGCGAACCTGTACCGGATCTCGACGCTCGGCGGCGACGGCGCCAGCCCGGGCGAGCCGCTCGCGTTCGTCCGGCAGAAGAAGCTCAAGATCAAAGAGGACATCCGCTTCTTCGCCGACGAGAGCGAGTCGGCGGAGCTCTTTCGGATCAAGGCGCGGGCGGTGCTCGAGCTGGGCGGCCGCTACGACGTCGTGGCTCCGGACGGCACCCGCCTCGGCGTCCTCGAGAAAGTCTTCGGGAAGTCACTCCTCCGCTCCACCTGGCGCGTGCTCGACGCGGACGAGCGCGAGGTCGCCTTCGCCCACGAGAAGAGTCTTCCGGTCGCCGTCCTCCGGCGCGTCCTCGAGCTCGTCCCCTACGCGGAGTTCATCCCGATCGTCTTCCAGTTCACCATTCACGCGGACGGGCGCCAGCTGGGCGAGGTCCGGCGGCCGATCGGCGTCCGCGACCGCTACGTCATCCGTCTCGACGGCGACCCCGACCGGCGCCTCGACCGGCGCGTCGCGGTCGCGCTTGGCGTCGCGCTCGACGCGCTGACCTCGCGCTAGCTCGGAGCTGGGTCGTCGCCGCCGCGGCGCGCCGGACTGTCCATATACTTTCTTTGCGTAACGAATATGAACGACCGCTCCGTCTACCCACTCGGCAAGCGCCGGACGCTCGTCGTCTTCGCCGGGCTCATGCTCGGGATGCTCGTCGCCGCGCTCAACCAGACCATCGTCGCCACGGCCGCGCCCGAGCTCGTCGCCGACCTCGGCGGCTTCGACAGGTACTCGTGGCTCTTCTCGGCGTACGTGCTGGCGATGACGGTCACCGTGCCGCTCTACGGAAAGCTCTCGGACCTCTACGGCCGGCGGCCGTTCTTCGTCCTCGGCATCCTCCTCTTCGCGACCGGCTCCGTGCTCTCCGGCCTCGCGCCCTCGTTCGAGTTCCTGATCGCGGGCCGCGCCGTCCAGGGGCTCGGGGCAGGCGGCCTCATCCCGCTCGCCATCGCCGTCATCGGCGACATCGTCCCACCGCGCCGACGCGGCCGCTGGCAGGCGCTGACGAGCGGCGTCTTCGCCGTCTCGTCGGTCCTCGGCCCGACGACGGGCGGCTGGATCGCCGACAACGCGTCCTGGCGCTGGGCGTTCTTCGTCAGCCTCCCGGTCGCCGCCGTCGCGCTCGTCGTCGTCTGGTTCGGCTTCGGGCGGCGGGAGCGCGGCGGCCGCCGGAGCGTCGACGCGCTGGGGGCGGTTCTCCTCGCCGCCGCGACGGCGACGGGCCTCTACGCCGCCGCCTCGGGCGGAGTCTCGGCGCCGTGGGCTTCGCCGCTCGTGGTCGGCCTGTTCGTCGCGAGCGGCGCGCTGGCGGTCGTCTTCGTCGCGTGGGAGCGTCGCGTCGACGAGCCGATCCTCCCGCTCGCGCTCTTCCGGGAACGCACGATCGCGAGCGTCCAGATCGCGCTCTTCACGGTCGGCGCCGCAGCCTTCGGGACGATCATGATCGTGCCGCTGTTCGTCCAGCGCGTGCTCGGCGAGACGGCCACGCACTCGGGCGCCGTCCTCACGCCGCTCATGCTCGGCTGGATCTCCGCGAGCGTCCTCTCGGGCCAGATTGTGTCGCACACGGGCCGCTACCGGCCGGTGCTCCTGGCGGGGCCCCCGGTCATGGGCGCGGGCTTCCTCCTGCTGGCAGGGATGGGGGTCGGGACGACGGCGGCGGAGATGGTGAGGAACGTGTTCGTCGTCGGCTTCGGCGTCGGCCTCGTCATGCAGACGTTCATCGTCGTCGTGCAGAACGCCGTCCCGCGGGGGATGATGGGCGTCGCGACGGCATCGGCCCAGTTCTCCCGCATGGTCGGGGCGACGGTCGGCGTCACCGTCATGGGCGCGATCATGACCGCCCGCCTGGGCGGCGAGAGCGCGCGGGCCGCGGGCGCCGCCGAGCTGGCGGGCGCGATCCATCCCGCCTTCCTCGTGGGCCTCGGGCTCGCGGCGACGGCCTTCCTCGCCACGCTCTTCCTCCCCCACCGCGAGCTGCGCGACAGGATGGACGCGGATCCCGCTCCCCAGGCCGCATGAGCCGCCGCCGGCCCGACGTCGACCGCATGGCCGACGGAGTCGTTCGGCTCTGGACGGCGCTCCAGCGGCGCAAGGACGAGCGCGTCTCCACCGCGGAGCTGACCACGTCGCAGGCGCTCGCGCTCCGCGCGGTCGTCCTCGAGGGGCCGCTCCGCATGGGCTCGCTCGCGGAGCACCTCGGCGTCACGGTCGCGACGGCGAGCCGCACGGTCGACGCGCTGGCCGAGCGCGGCTTCCTCCGCCGGGAGGCCGATCCCGCGGACGCCCGCGCGGTGCGCGTCGTCGCCACTCCGAGCGGCCGCCGCGAGCACCGCCTGCGCCGCGAGCGCTTCGTCCGTGCGCTCGCGCGCCTGTCCGAGGAGCTCTCCGAGGTCGAGAGGCGCCAGCTGGCCGAGTCGCTCGACACGCTCGCGCGCCTCTTCGGCGAGCCGGAGCGCGGCCGGCGGGCAAGCCGGGCAGTCTGAGCCGCCGTATCATCGGCTCGTTGCCGAGCCGCGCCGAGACGAAGATCACCGTCCTGCTCGAGCTCGCCGTCGCGAACGCCTTCGTGAGCGAGCTCTTCGACCGCGAGTGCGTCCGCCGGGGCCTGCGGCCGGCGCAGGTCGGGATGCTCATCCTCGTCGACCGGCACGGCCCGGTGACGCCGACCGCGCTCGAGCAGGCGAGCGGCTGGGCCGGGACGACGCAGCGCGAGCGGCTGCAGGAGCTCGTCGAGGACGGCTACATCCGGCGCGTGCCCAACCCGGCCGACCGCCGCTCCCACTTCGTCGAGACGACGCCGAAGGGGCATACGTTCCTCGAGGCGACCGCGCCGGCGATCGTCGCCGTCGAGGACGAGCTCTCACGCAGGCTCGGAGTACCGATCGAGAGCTACCGGGAGCCCCTGGAGCGACTGCACGCCTGCGCCAAGGAGGCGCTCGCCGAGCTCTCGGCGCCCGCCGGCCAGCGGGCGTGATCGAGTGGAGTGGGCTGGAGGAGGCCGCGCCGGAGGTCGCGCGGCTCGGACTGGCGCGCCTCGAGCGGGGCGTCGCCCTGCTCGGCACGCTCCGCGCGGACGGCTCGCCGAGGATCAGCCCCGTGGAGCCGCACTTCGTGGAGGGTCGTCTCGTCTTCGGGGCGATGTCCTGGTCCGGGAAGGCCCGCGATCTCCTGCGCGACCCCCGCTGCGCCCTCCACAGCGCGGTCTGCGACCCGGACAACCCTGAGGGTGAGCTCAAGCTGTACGGCCGCGCCGACGAGATCCACGAGGCGGACGTCCGGGAGGCGCGCCGCGAGGCCTGGTGGGTCGGGCGCCCGCGGGAGGACGCCCGCGTCTTCTCCCTCCGGATCGAGGAGGCGGCGTACGTCACGTGGGACGCCCATCGCGGCGTCATGACGCTGCGGCGCTGGACGGGGGAGGTCGGGTTCAGCGAGACCCGGCGCCCGTATCCCTGAACGCGCTCACGCGCGGGAGCCGGCCGCGCGCGGCCCGTAGTCGTAGACGTCGACGCCCTCGCTCCGCTTCAGGTAGCCGACGATCCCGTAGGTGAGCGGCGTCGCGGCCACCTCGTAGCCGACCTTGATCGCCCAGGTCGTCAGGACCGGCTCCGCGAGGGGCGTGCCCGTGCCGGCGAATGCGACGGTGACGAAGACGAGCGAGTCGAGTCCCTCGCCGGCGATCGTCGAGCCGATCGTCCGCGTCCAGAGGAACCGCCCCGCCGTCACCGCCTTCAGCCGCGCGAGCACGTAGGCGTTCACGAGCTCGCCGAGGACGTAGGCCGCGAGAGAGGCGAGGAAGATGCGCCACGTCGTCCCGAGGACGGCCTCGTACGCGTCCGCGCCCTCGTAGAACGGCGCCGCCGGCAGGGCGATGGCGACCTGGATCGCGGCGACTGCGAGCAGGTTGCACGCGAAACCGAGCCAGATGACCGCGCGCGCCGCGCGCAGCCCGTAGACCTCCGTGAGGACGTCTCCGAGGATGTACGAGAGAGGGAAGACGACGAGCCCGGCCGGGAAGACGCGGCCCGAGACCTCCACGAGCTTGACGGCGACGATGTTCGAGACGACGAGCGCGGTCACGAAGAACCCGGCCAGGGCGACGAAGCGCCACGAGAGCCGCGCCCCGTTCACGGGAGCCGTCTCAGGGCCTCGTCGATCTCCTCGTCGGAGATCGTCAGCGCGGGCGTCGCGCTCATCAGCGTGCCGTCCTCGCCGGCGGGCACGACGAGCACCGCCAGCTCCCGCGCCGCGCGGGCGTCGCCCTGCTTCGCCCGGAGGAGGCCCGCGCCGTGCCAGCCCGCCGCGGCGAGGCGCTCGCCGGCGGCGGCGACCCGGTCGAGGAGCGCCGGCACGCGCTCGAGTACGACGAGCGCGGCCGCGCATGCGAGCGGGCTCCCCGTGTGGGTGTGCGTGTACACGTCCTCGGGGCCGAGCCGCCAGACGGCGGCGTGCTCGGGGCTGAGGAGGCAGGCGGAGAGCGGGAGGCCGCCCCCCAGCGCCTTCCCGCACGTCACGACGTCGGCGAGGTCCCCGCTCGCCCAGAGGGCCCCCGTGCGCCCGAGGCCGCAGTAGATCTCATCGGCGACGAGGAGGGCGCCGGAGGCCTCGCACCGTTCGCGCAGGCGCGCGAGGAAACCCGCCGGCGGAACCCGCGCGCCGGCGCGACCCTGGATCGGCTCGACGATCACGCAGCCGGCGTCGCGGGGGAGCGGCCCGGGGTCCTCGCCGTAGCGAAACCGGTACACCGGCCCCGGGAGCCAGCGGGAGAACGGCTCGCGGAAGCGCTCGAAGCCGGTCGCGGCGAGCGCGAGCAGGCCCGTGCCGTGGTAGGCGCCCTCGAAGGCGACGATCCCCGGCCGACCGGTGACGAGGAGCGCCGTCCTGAGCGCGATCTCGACCGCGTCCTCGCCCGTGACCCCGAGCAGGACGGCGCCCTTCTCCGCCGCCAGGCGCTCGCGGAGCGCGGCGGTGACGTCCGCCTCCGCGAGGTCGCCGAGGGCATGGACGCAGCGCTCCGCCTGGCGTGCGACCGCCGCGCCGACCTCCGCGTTCCGGTGCCCGAGAGCGGCCACGCCGAACCCGGCGGTGAGGTCGAGGTACTCGCGCCCGTCGGCGTCGACGACGCGGCAGCCCTCGGCCTCCGCCCAGATCACGGCCGCAGGCGCTTGAGCGTGTCGCGGGCGATGTAGCCCGCCACCTTCGGGTTCTCCTGCAGGCGGCGGAGCGAGTACTCGTACCACCTGCGGCCGAAGGGCACGTAGATCCGGAGCCCGTGGCCCTCGCGCACGAGCTCGTCGCCGAGCTCGGCGCGCACGCCGAGGAGCATCTGGAACTCGTAGCGCGTGGACGGGATCTCCCGCTCCTCGAGCAGGCGGAGGGTCTCGGCGATCAGCCACTCGTCGTGGGTCGCGACCGCCACCGAGGCCCCGATCTCGAAGAGCGCGCCGAGCGCCTCGACGAAGTTGAAGCGCACCGTCTCGTAGCCCTGGTAGGCGATCTCGGGCGGCTCGACGTAGATGCCCTTGCAGAGCCGCACGCTCGGCGCGAGGTCGGCGAGCGCGGCGATGTCGTCGAGGGTGCGCCGCAGGGCCGACTGGAGGACGATGCCCACGTTGTCGAGGCCGGCCTCCCGGAGCTCCCGGTAGACCGCCAGCGTGGCGGCGGTCGTGCTCGAGTCCTCCATGTCGATGCGGACGAAGTTCTCCCGCTCCGCGGCCCAGCGGACGAGCGTGGCGAGGTTGTCGCGGAAGAGGTCGGCGTCGAGCTTGAGGCCGAGCCCCGTCGGCTTGACGCTCACATTCGCATCGAGCCCCTCGCGCCCGATGGTGTCGAAGACGTTCTCGTACTCCTCGAGGAGCGCCGTCGTCTGCTCGCGGCTCGTGCTCTCCTCGCCGAGGACGTCGATCGTCGCCACCTTGCCCTCCTCGTTCAGGCTGCGCACGATGCGGCAGGCGTCGGCGAGCTCGGGGCCGGCGATGTAGCGGTCCGAGAGCCGCTTGACGACCGGCCTCGGGACGGCGGGCAGGACCCGGACGATCGCACGGTCGAACAGCGCCACGGCCGCGCGATTGTAGTGGCACACTTGTGCGTGAAGATGGCCGATCACGTGGTGCGCGACGGAGGGATCCGGCTGCTGCGCGTGCTGCTCGGCGTCGCGGCAGGCCTCGTCCTCGCCGGCGCGGTCGTCCTGGCGGCGGTCGCCTCGTTCTCGCTCAACCCGGTCGGCCCCGCGCTCGTCGCCCTGGGCTCGATCGTCGGCGGGGGGTTCCTCGCCGCGCGGACGCACGAGCCGGTGCTGAAGGGCGCGGGCATCGGCCTCCTCGCGGGGGGCCTCCTCGCCATCCTCCTCTGGCCGCTCTTCGCGGTCGACAGCGGCACGCTCGAAGACGCGTTTCGCAGGTAGAAAAACCCCGCTCCGGGGTACCACCTGCGCAACCGTCACAGGGGGGTAGGCATGTCTGTCCGTGGAGGAGTTCTGGAGAGGCCCCGGTCCCGACGCACCGCGGCCCGCAACTCGCTCGAGGAGCTCGCCCGGCGGCGGCTCCGCGTCGCGCTCATCCTGACGGCGGCGATGCTCGTCGTCTACTTCGCCTTCATCCTTCTGATCGCGTTCGACAAGGAGCTGCTCGGCCGGACGCTCACCGACGGCCTGAGCCTCGGGATCCTGCTCGGCGTCCTCGTCGTCCTCGCCACGTGGGCTCTGACGTGGATCTACGTCGCCTGGGCCAACCGGCGCTACGAGCCCGCGCTGCGTGAGCTGAGGAGCCGGCGATGACCATCCCGCTCGCAGCGATCGGCGATCCGGACGCGACCGCGATCGCCTTCTTCGGGGCCTTCATCGTCGTCGCGCTCGCGATCAGCTACTGGGCGGCGCGCCGTACGCGCACCACTGAGCACTTCTACGCCGCGGGGCACAACATCAGCGGCTTCCAGAACGGCCTCGCACTCGCCGGCGACTACATGAGCGCCGCGAGCTTCCTCGGCATCGCCGGCCTCGTCGCGCTCTTCGGCTTCGACGGCCTCATCTACTCGATTGGCTTCCTCGTGGGCTGGCCGATCGTCCTCTTCCTCATCGCCGAGCCGCTCCGCAACCTCGGCAAGTACACGTTCGCCGACGTCGTCGCGTACCGGCTTCGCCAGGCTCCCGTCCGCGTCGCCGCCGCCGTCGGGACGCTCTCCGTCGTCGTCTTCTACCTGATCGCCCAGATGGTTGGCGCCGGCTCGCTGATCACGCTCATGTTCGGCCTCGACTACTGGCTCGCCGTCGTGATCGTCGGAGCCGTGATGCTGACGCTCATCCTCGTCGGCGGCATGATCGCCACGACATGGGTGCAGATCGTGAAGGCGGTGCTGCTCCTCGGCGGCGCGCTCGTCCTCGCGATCTGGGTGCTCTCGAAGTTCGGCATGAACCCGCTCGAGCTCTTCGGCACCGCGGCGGACGAGAACGGCCGCGAGGTCCTCGCCCCCGGCGACCAGGTCGTAACCGGCTCCTGGGACGCGGTCTCGCTCGGCCTCGCGCTGATGTTCGGAACCGCCGGCCTGCCGCACATCCTCATGCGCTTCTACACCGTGCCCGACGCGGCGGCCGCCCGCTCCTCCGTGAACTGGGCGACGTTCTTCATCGGCTTCTTCTACCTGATGACGTTCGTCCTCGGGTTCGGGGCGATGGCGCTCGTCGGCCGTGGCACGATCACGGGCGTGGAGGAGGGCGGCAACATGGCTGCGCCCCTCCTCGCGCAAGAGGTCGGCGGGGAGCCGTTCCTCGGCTTCATCGCGGCGGTCGCCTTCGCGACGATCCTCGCCGTCGTCGCCGGGCTGGCGCTCTCGGGCGCCGCGGCCCTCTCGCACGACCTCTGGGTGAACGTCGTCCGCCACGGCGAGGCGCCCGAGCGCGAGCAGCTGCGCGTGGCCCGCGCCGCGACGGTCGTGATGGGAGCGGCGGCGATCGTCCTCGGGATCGTCCTCGAGGGGCAGAACGTCGCCTTCATGGTCGGGCTCGCGTTCGCGATCGCGGCGAGCGCGAACTTCCCGGCGCTCCTCCTCTCCATGACGTGGCGCCGCTTCTCGACCGCGGGCGCCGTCGCGAGCATGGTGACCGGTACGGTGTCGGCGATCACGCTCATCGCGCTCTCTCCGACGGTCCAAGTGGA
>DATAAQ010000045.1:0-3311 GCA_036260055.1 Gaiellaceae bacterium
CCGACGGAAGGCGCTGGGGCGAGGCGGCCGTCAAGGGCGCGCTCGGCCTCTGCACCCTCGTCTCCGTGGCCACGACGGTCGGCATCGTCGCGGCGCTGCTCGAGCCGTCGATCGAGTTCCTGCGCGAGGTCTCGCTCGTCGACTTCTTCACGGGCGAGCGGTGGGCGCCGCTCTTCGAGCCACCCTCGTTCGGCATCCGGCCGCTCCTCGTCGGAACGGCCATGGTCACGGCCTGGGCGTGCGTCGTCTGCCTGCCGCTCGGCCTCGGCGCGGCCGTCTACCTCAGCGAGTACGCGCGCCCGCGGACGCGCCGCGCGCTGAAGCCGGCCCTCGAGCTCCTCGCCGGGATCCCGACGGTCGTCTTCGGCTTCTTCGCGCTCACGTTCTTCACGCCGCTCCTCCAGGAGCTCGGGACCGGCGTAAGCGTCTTCAACGTCCTCTCCGCCGGGCTCGTCATGGGGGTGATGCTCATCCCGACGGTCGCCTCCGTCTCGGAGGACGCCATGAGCGCCGTACCGCAGGAGCTGCGGGACGGGGCCTACGGGCTCGGCGCCACGCGCCTCCAGGTCTCCACGCGCATCGTCGTCCCCGCCGCCGTCTCCGGGATCGTGGCGAGCTATGTCTTGGCCGTCTCGAGGGCCGTCGGGGAGACGATGATCGTGCTGATCGCGGGCGGCCTGCTCGCCCAGGTCGTCTTCGACCCGCGCGAGCCGGCCGAGACGATGACCGCCTTCATCGCCGCGACCGGCCAGGGGGACGTGCCCACCGGCTCCATCGAGTACAAGACGATCTTCGCGGTCGGGCTGACGCTCTTCGTCGTCACGTTCGGGATGAACCTCCTCTCCATCCGGCTCGTCCGGAGGTTCCGGGAGGTCTACGAGTGACCCGAGCGAGCACCGCACCCGGCGACCTGCGCGGCCGGAGCGCCGGCGACCGCATGCGCTCCGGCGTCTTCCGCGCGTTCCTCTACGCCTCGGTCGCCGTCGGCTTCCTGCTCCTGGTGACGCTCCTCGTGGACGTCTTTCGCAAGGGAGTCCCGTACGTCGACATGATCCTCTTCACCGAGCCCGCGTCGACCGACCCCGACCGGGCGGGGGCGAGGCCCGCGATCCTCGGGACGATCTACATGATGGCCCTGCTCCTCGCCTTCGTCGTCCCGCTGGGCGTGGGCACGGCCCTCTACCTGGAGGAGTACGCCGACCGGCGGCGCTGGTACAACCGCCTGCTCGAGGTCAACATCCAGAATCTCGCGGCGGTCCCGTCGATCGTCTACGGGATCCTCGGGCTCGCGTTCCTCGTCCGCGGGCTCGGGCTGGGCCGGGTCCTCCTCGCGGGCGCCCTCATCCTGACGCTCCTCGTCCTCCCGATCGTGATCGTGGCGAGCCGGGAGGCGATCCGGGCCGTCCCGGACTCCATCCGCCAGGGCGCCTACGCCCTGGGGGCGACGCAGTGGCAGGTGATCGCCCGTCAGGTGCTCCCGGCGGCCGTCCCGGGGATCGCGACCGGCTCGATCCTCGCGCTCTCGCGCGCCGTCGGCGAGACGGCTCCGCTCCTCCTCGTCGGCGCCCTGACCTACGTCGCGACCGATCCGACCCTGCTCGGGTCCTTCACCGCACTGCCCGTCCAGATCTACCAGTGGATCGCGCGGCCGCAGGACGAGTTCCGCCTTCTCGCCGCGGCCGGGATCATCGTGCTGCTCGCCATCCTGCTCACGATGAACGCCTTCGCGATCTGGCTCCGCAACCGCTACCAGAGGAGATGGTGATGCCCGTGACAGAGATCCCGGCGGCCCGTGAGCGCACCGCGCCGGCGGCCGCCCGGCGCGAGGTCGTCTTCGACGTGGCCGGCCTGACCGTCTCGTACGCCGGAGTCCCGGCGCTCCGGGACGTCTCCCTCGAGATCTACCGGAACTTCGTCACGGCGTTCATCGGTCCGTCCGGGTGCGGAAAGAGCACCTTCATCCGCTGCTTCAACCGGATGAACGACCTCATCCCGGCCGCGACGGTGGCGGGCACGGTGCGCTACCACGGGGCCGACCTCTACTCGAGAGACGTGGACCCCGTCGAGGTGCGGAAGCGCATCGGCATGATCTTCCAGAAGCCGAATCCGTTCCCGAAGTCGATCTACGACAACGTCGCCTTCGGCCCCCGCGTCCTCCATCTCGGGAGCGTCGACGAGCGGGTGGAGCGCGCGCTCAGGCAGGCCGCCCTGTGGGACGAGGTGAAAAACCGGCTGAAGGCGAGCGCGCTCGGCCTCTCCGGCGGCCAGCAGCAGCGGCTCTGCATCGCGCGCTGCCTCGCCGTCGAGCCCGACGTCCTCCTCATGGACGAGCCCGCCTCCGCGCTCGACCCGATCTCGACGACGGCGATCGAGGACCTCATGCACGAGCTGAAACGCGACTACACGATCGTGATCGTCACGCACAACATGCAGCAGGCCGCGCGCGTCGCCGACATGACAGCCTTCTTCAGCGTCGAGGTCGACGAGGAGAGCGACCACCGCACCGGCATCCTCGTCGAGTACGACGAGACGCCGACCGTCTTCACGCAGCCGTCCGACAAGCGGACGGAGGACTACGTCACAGGACGGTTCGGATGAGGACGACGTTCCAGGAGGAGCTCGACGGGCTCGAGGCGACGCTCCGGGAGGAGGCCGAGCTCGTCCTCCGTGCTCTCCGCGGCGCGCTCGCCGCGCTCGTCCGCCAGGACGCGGACCTGGCCGACGAGGTGATCGCGTTCGACGACGAGATCGACGAGCGCTACCTCGCGATCGAGGAGGGGATCCAGTCGCTGCTCGCCCGCCAGACGCCGGTGGCCGTCGACCTGCGCTTCGTCCTCGCCGTGCTCCACATCAACCTCCATCTGGAGCGGATGGCCGACTACTGCGTCACGGTGGCGAAGCTCACCAAGCTCGTCGAGGGCGTTTCGTCCGACCGGACCCTCCTCGAGGCGTTCGAGGAGATGGGCGCCCGCACAGAGGAGATGATCAGAGCGGCGCTCGACTCCTTCGTGGAGCGCGATACCGTGAGCGCCGAGAGGCTCGTCGAGCTCGACGAGCTCATCGACCGCGGGAACCGCCGTGTCGTCCACCACCTCCTCTCGCTCGGCGGCGACCCCGAGCGCCACGAGTGGGGGCTGCGGATGATCGTCGTCTCGCGCTGCCTGGAGCGGATCGGAGACCACGCCGTCGACATCGGCGAGCAGACCGCCTACCTCGTGAGCGGGGAGTTCCGCGAGTTCACCGACGCCTCCCACTAGCGGCCTCAGCCTCCGCGAAGCGGGTGCTCTCTCCCGGAGACCGTCGTCCTCGCT
>DATAAQ010000046.1:0-6109 GCA_036260055.1 Gaiellaceae bacterium
AGCTCCCGCCCGAGATGCTGGACGACCTGCGGGGCGCCGACAGCGGCGAAGGCCTCGCCCGGCTCGGAATCGAGGACTGGCTCGTGGAGCCAGAGCTCGTCGACGGCGGTGACGTCGACCGCGTCGAGGGACGCCTCGACGTGGGCCAGGCCGCGGCCGACCTCGCCGCGCTCCTCGACGAGCTCGGCGCCGTCGACGCGGACCTCCTCGACGAGGCGAGCACGAAGACCCTCGAGCGGGCAACCCGCTCGAGCAGCGTCGTCGTCGAGACCGGCGCCGACGACCGGCTCCTCAGGCGACTGACGATCGAGGTCGAACTCGGCGTCGACGGAAGCCCGGAGCTCGAGCAGGCGCTCGAAGGCCTCGGCGGCGGCGCGGAGCTCACGTTCGACGTCCGCATCGAGCGCCCGAGCCAGCCCGTCGACGTCGCCGCCCCAGAGGACGCCCAGCCGCTCGGCGGCTAGTCCAGGTTGGGCCGACGGACGAGAGCGCCGAGCACGGCGCCGAAGACGAGGTGGACGGCCGCTTCGTAGGCGAAGACGCGCCTGTTGCGGAGGAGCGGCGGCCAGGCGCCGGTTCTCCGGTCGGGATGGAGACGGTCGACGAGCGCCATCGCGGGCCACAGCCCCAGGTTCTCGGCCTGCGCCGCGAGGATGCCCCGCCCGGGCCCGCGTCCGCCCGCGGCTGCGAAGGCGAGACCGAAGACGGCCCCGTTGACGAGGTGCGCGGCGAGGCCGACCGGCCGCCACGCCGGCCCTCGGGTCAGGAGCGCGCCCAGGAGGCGGACGTCGGAGTAGCCCGGAGGCGGCCCGATCACCCGGGCGACGAGAGGCTCGGCGGCCGCCCACGCGCCGGCGGCGGCAGAACCCGCGAGCGCGGCTCTCAGCATCCCGGAGGCTTATGCTCAGGCCGTGAGGAACCTAAGCCTCGAGGCGCGCCGCAAGCTGACGCTCGCCGCGACGATCCTCGGCTCGTCGCTCGCGTTCAACGACGCGACCGTCGTGATCGTCGCGATGCCGACGATCGAGCGAGACCTCGACCTCGGGCTCTCGGGCCAGCAGTGGATCTTCCTCTCGTACTCCCTCACGCTCGCCGCGCTCTATCTCGTCGGGGGCGCGGTCGGCGACCGCTACGGCCGGCGGCCGACGTTCGTCGCGGGAGCGGCGGGCTTCGCGCTCGCGTCGCTCCTCGCGGGCGCAGCCCCGAACGCGGAGCTCCTCATCGCCGCCCGCGCGCTCCAGGGCGTCGCCGGCGCCTTCCTGACGACGAACTCGCTCGCGCTCCTGCGCGGCGTCTACGGCGACCAGGCCGGCCGTGCGGTGGGACTCTGGACCTCGCTCACGAGCGTGGCGACGATCGCCGGGCCGCCCGCGGGCGGCGCGCTCGTCGAGTGGGCGTCCTGGCGGTGGATCTTCCTCATCAACCTCCCGCTCGCCGGCCTCGCCGTCGTCCTCGCCCGCCTCGGCCGCTGCCACGAGCCCGTGCAGATGCGCGTGGGGCGACTCGACCTGCCGGGCGCGGGCCTCGCCGCGCTCGGGTTCGGGTCGCTGACGTACGGGCTCGTCGAGGGCGCCGAGCGCGGCTTCGCCGACCGCTGGTGGGCGTTCGCCGTCGCCGCCGCCGCTCTCGCGACGTTCGCCGTCGTCGAGCGGCGCGTCGCCGAGCCGATGCTGCCCTTCGAGCTCTTCCGGCGGCGAAACTTCGCCGTCGCGAACCTCGAGACGTTCCTCGTCTACGCCGCCCTGTACGGCTTCTTCGTCTTCTTCACGATCTACCTCCAGTTCCTCGGCTTCACGCCCTTCGAGGCCGGGCTCATCAACATCCCGTCGAGCCTCGTGATGATCCTGCTCGCCGCGCGGTTCGGCGCACTCGCGGACCGGCACGGTCCCCGGCTCTATCTCACGCTCGGCCCGGCGCTTCTCGGGGGAGCTGCACTCCTCTTCCTGCTCGTCGACGAGCGGTCCGACTTCTGGACGGCAGGAATCGCGAGCATCGTCGTCTTCTCGCTCGGGCTCGCCATGCTCGTCGCTCCGATCACCGCGACGGCGCTCAAATCGGCGCCCGAGCGCTACGCGGGCATCGCCTCGGGCGTCAACTCGACGGTGTCGCGGCTCGGCAGCCTCATGGCGGTCGCCGTCATCACCCTCGTCATCTCGCTCGTGTTCCAGGCGCAAATCGACCAGGACGGAGCCGTCCCGCTGGCGAGGGACCAGGAGGCGCCGGCGCTCCGCGACGCCTCCGTCGACGGCTTCCGGGCAGGGATGCTCCTCGCGGCAGGCCTCGCGTTCCTCGGGGCCGCCGTCGCGGCCGCCGGCATCTCGAACCGCGAGGCCCGGGGCGAGGAGCCGCCCTTCAGCGAACGGGCACCGGCGCCAGCCGGAAGCTGAGCGCGCGGGCGCGCGCCCGGCAACGCTCGACCGCCTCCTCGCGCGTCTCCCCGAACCCGTAGAGGATCGCCAGGCGGTAGCTCTGCGCGTCGTTCACGCCCTGCTCGGAGAGCTGGAGCCCCGGGCGGACGAGCAGCTCGACGTCGGGGTCGGCGTCCGGGACGGCCTCGACGAAGGCGTCCTCGAAGACCCGGAGGCAGTAGCTGACCCCGACGCCGTCCGGAAGGCCGGCCTCCCACGCCGGGTCGTCGCCGAGGGCGAGGGCGAAGAGCGCGTCGTACGTGGAGCGGCCGTGCAGCCCCTGGACGAGCGGCGCGAACTGCGAGGCGACGCGGCCGTTGACCTCGATGATCTGCGCCGGCCCGTCCTCGGGCACGAAGAACTCGACGTTGAAGAACCCGCCTTCGAACCCGAGCCCGGGGAGCACGCGCGCCGCGACGTGCGAGAGCTCGGCCTGGCGCTCGGGCGGCAGCGCCGACGGGTACTCGAAGCGCTCGAACGAGAGCGTCCCGGGGTACTTCACGGAGTCCGTCACGCCGATCGTCGTGACGCCGCTCCCGTGTACGTACCCCTCGAGCGTCACCTCCGCCCCCGAGAGGAGCTCCTCGGCGAGGAAGCCGTGGGCGTCGGCCGGGTCGGCGCCTGCGAGCGCCGCGATGCCGGCGTAGCGCGTCGTGTAGTCGTCGATCTCGTGCAAACCGAGGAGGTCCCGCGCGTCGTCGATCCGGTAGGCGTTCTGCGAGAGGCGACCGACCACCGGCTTCACGAAGAACGGCGTCTCGAACGGGGGCGCGCCGTCGAGGAGCGCGAAGGCGGGCGTCGCCTCGGGAGCCGCCTCGCGCTGGAGCGCCCGCGACGTCGGCTTGTGCTGGAGGTTCACGAGCGCGGCGGGAGTCGGGCCCGGAAGCCCGCGCCGCTCGGCGAGGAGCGCCGCGAGGAGGGCCGACTGGTCCTTCGTTCCGACGACGCCGTCGGCCGGCAGGCGCTCGCACTCGGCGAGGAAGCTCTCGGGGTCGAAGTGCTCGAGCTGGTCGAGGTCCGTCCCGGCGCAGCGGACGCGGTACCGCTCCTCGAGCCGCGCCGCGCGAATGGCCTTGAGATCCCGCTCCTGCGGGCACAGCACGAGGATGTCTCTCATAGCGGGACCGGGGCGCCGGCGTGCGCCGCCAATGCTACCCATCGGAATACCCTACGGGCGTGATCGCGGCCCGGACCGACGTCGTCGGCAGCCTCCTGCGCCCGCCCGACCTCCTGGAGGCGCGGGAGCGGCTCGCGCGGGGCGCCATCGGGCCGCCCGAGTTCAAGCGTGTCGAGGACCGCGCCGTCGACGACGCGATCGCGCTCCAGGAGGCCGCGGGGCTCGAGGTCGTGACGGACGGCGAGATGCGCCGGCTCTCGTTCCAGAGCCAGCTCACCGAGGCCGTCGAGGGCTTCGGGGACTGGGACCTCGACGCCTTCCTCTGGGGCGAGTGGCACGGCGACGAGGTCGGCGACCGGACGGTCGAGCGACCGCCGATCGCCGTCGTCGGGAAGCTCCGCCGGCGGCGCTTCCTCTCCGCCGAGGAGCTGACGTACGCTCGGGGGCGCACCGACCGCGTCGTCAAGGTCACGCTCCCGAGCCCGAGCCTCTTCGCCAACTTCTACGACCCGGAGCGGTCGCGCGACGCGTACCCGACGCTCGAGGAGTTCCTCGGCGACGTCGCCGCGATTCTCCGCGAGGAGGTCGACGAGCTCGTCCGCCTGGGCGCCCGCTATCTCCAGCTCGACGCTCCCCACTATCCGCTCCTCCTCGATCCCGGGTACCGGGCGTTCTACGAGAGCAGAGGCTGGCCCGCCGAGCGCTGGCTCGACCTCGGCCTCGAGCTCGACAACACGGTCATGGGAGACCACGCCGGCGTTACGTGGGGCTTCCACCTCTGCCGCGGGAACCAGGCGAGCCGCTGGCTCGTCGAGGGCGGCTACGACTGGCTGGCCGGGCGTCTCTTCCCCCGGGTGCGCGCCGATCGGCTCCTGCTCGAGTACGACGACGCCCGCTCGGGCGGGTTCGAGCCGCTCGCCGAGATTCCCGGGGACAAGGTCGCGGTGCTCGGGCTCGTGACGACGAAGACGGCGAGGCGCGAAACCCCCGCCGAGCTCGAGTCGCGGCTGCGCGAAGCGGCCCGCTTCCTGCCCCTGGAGCGGCTGGCCCTCTCGCCGCAGTGCGGCTTCGCGACGTCCGTGCTCGGGAACGCCGTCACGTTCGAGGACGAGCGGGCGAAGCTCCGCGCGATCGCCGAGACCGCGACACGCGTCTGGGGATGACCGTCGTCCTCACCGGGAGCGATCTCACGCTCGCCGAGGTCGTGCGCGTCGCGCGGGGCGGCGAGGAGGTCGCCGTGGCCGAGGACGCCCTCGCCCGCATGGCGGAGAGCCGGCGGCTCGTCGAGCGTGCCGTGGCGCGGGACGACGAGGTCTACGGGCTGACGACCGGCGTCGGCGCGCGCAAGAAGGTGCGCGTCCCTCCCGACGAGATCCCGGCGTTCAACCGGGCGCTGATCGCCAACCACCGGGTCGGGCAGGGGCCCGACGCGCCCGGCGAGGTCGTGCGGGCCACGATGCTGCGCGTCGCGAACGCGCTCGCCCGGGGGACGGCGGGCGTGCGGCCGGAGATCGCGCTCCGCCTCGCGCAGGCGCTCAACGAGGGCGAGCGCCCCCGCGTGCGCCTGCTCGGCTCCCTGGGGCAGGCCGACCTGCCGCCGCTCGCCGACCTCGCCCACGAGGTTTTCGGTGACGTCGAGCTTGGCGCCAAGGAGGGGCTCGCGCTGCTGAACTCGAACGCGTTCTCGACGGCGCTCGCGGCGCTCGCGCTCGCCGACCTCGAGCGGCTCCTGGCGGCGATGGACGTGGCGGGCGCGCTCGACCTGGAGGCGTTCGCGGCCAACCTCACCCTCCTCCACCCCGCGATCGGAGAGGTGCGACCCTACCCCGGGATCGTGTCCACCCTCACGCGGTTCCGCCGCCTGCTGGACGGAAGTTCCCTCTGGGAGCCCGGGGCGGCGCGCAACCTGCAGGATCCGCTCACGTTCCGCTGCCTGCCGCAGCTGCACGGCGCGGTTCGAGACGCGTTCGCGTTCGCCCGCGGGCAGCTCGAGGTCGAGCTGAACGCCTCCCAGGAGAACCCGCTCGTGATCCCGGCCGAGGAGCGGATCGTCTCCGTGGCGAACTTCGATGTGCTGCCGCTCGCGGCGGCGCTCGACTTCGTCCGCGTGGCGTTCGCCCCGGCGCTGACCGGGGCCTGCGAGCGGCTGGAGAAGCTGCTCCAGGGCCCGCTCACCGGGCTCCCGGACGGCCTCGCGCCGCGGCAGGGGCTCGCGGAGAACTCGCTCGGCGAGCTCGCCGTGACCGCGCAGGCGCTGACGGCGGAGGCGCGCCTGCTCGCCCAGCCGGTGTCGTTCGAGGTCGTGACGACGACGCACGCCGAGGGCATCGAGGACCGGATCACGATGGCGCCGCTCGCCGCGCGGCGCCTCGCCGAGATGGTGGCGCTGGGGGAGCGCCTGGTTGCGATCGAGCTCGTCGTCGGCGCCCAGGCGGTCGACCTCCGGCGTCCGGCCGCGCTCGGCGCGGGCACGCGCCGAGCGCACGAGCTCGTGCGCGAGCGCGTGCCGTTCATGGCCGAGGGCGACCCGCTCCCCGCCGACCTCGGCCATGAACGGCACGCGCTCGCGCACGAGCTCGTGCGC
>DATAAQ010000047.1:0-2659 GCA_036260055.1 Gaiellaceae bacterium
GGACCGGCTCCGGATGAGGCTTGTGCCGCTCGGTCATGTCCGTGGTGACGACCGCGCCGAAGTAGCGCTCGAGTGGAAGCACGGCGAACGCGAGGTCGACCGTCTTGCGGCGCTTCGCCGTGACGACGCCGAGCTTCCGCCCCTCCTGTGCGAGCGACGCCAGCAGCTCCTCGACGCCCGGGAACGCCTCGAGCTCGTCGTGCAGGGGCTCGTTGTGCGCGCGATACGCGCGGACGAGCTCATCCGCGCGAGCCTCGTCGAGAGAGCGCATGTGCTCGAGGATGCTGCCGCCGCCGATGAAGCCCGCGAAGACGTCGTCCGGGACGTGGCGCCGCAGCACCGTCCGCGTGGCGTGCCGGTACGACGCGATGATCATCGCGCCGGAGTCGATGAGCGTGCCGTCGAGGTCGAAGAGGACGGTGGGATAGCGCACCGCTCTGATCGTATCCATGCCGACTGCGCTCTCCGGGAGGTCGCCGACCCCCTCGCGCAGGCGACACAGTCCCGGCACGAACGGCGACACACGGGCCGGCGTTCGGGCGCTAGGCTCGAAGCGGAGGGAGGCTCGCGGCGGCCCCCGGCGCGCCGGTCAATAGTGGACGCGCTCGAGGTAGAGGCCCCAGGGAGGCGCCGTCGCGCCCGCCTCGGCCCGCGGCCGGCCTTCCAGCAGGCGCCTGAGCGCCGCCGCGTCCTGCTCCAGCATCGTCCCGACGAGGATGCGCACCATGTGGCGCAGGAAGCTGTCGGCGGTGACGTGGAACTCGAGCGCGTCCGCCGCGCGCTCCCAGCGGGCGTCCGACACCACCCTGACGAAGACCTCGTGCTCGGTCTCCGTCGGCGTGAAGGCGCGGAAGTCGTGCTCGCCGGCCAGGAGCGCGGCCGACTCCGCCAGCCGCGCCTCGTCGAGCGGGCGAGGCCACCAGAGCGAGCGGCGCACCTCGAACGGGGAAGGGGCGGCCCGCCGCCAGATGCGGTACCGGTAGGAGCGCTCGCGCGCCGAGAAGCGGGCGTGGAACTCGTCCGGCACCGCTTCCGACTCCACAACGGCGACGTCGTCCGGGAGGACTCCGTTGAGGGCGACCGCCGCCCGCTTCGGCGGCGGCCCTCCCTCGGCCCGGAAGCTCGCCACCTGCCCGCGCGCGTGGACGCCCGCGTCCGTCCGCCCGGCGACCGCGAGCGCGTCCCATCGCGGGTAGACCCGGTCGAGGGCCGCGCGCAGGTCGCCTTCGACGGTGCGCAACCCCGGTTGCGCCGCCCACCCGTGGAAGCCCGTCCCGTCGTACTCGAGCATGAGCCTGACCACCGGCACGCAGGCAGGCTAACGCGAGCAATCTTCCGCGCTCCCGTGTCGTCGTAGCGGGCAGGCGTGCAGCGCGCTGCCCTCATCGTCGCCGCGGCGCTCGGGATCGTGGTGGCCGCTCTCGCCGCCTGGGCCTCGCGCGGAGCGGGCGACGGCGGCGAGGAGCCGCGCGCCGCCGGCCGCTCGGACGTCACCGCGGGGGCCGTCGAGCGTGCCGTCACACGGGAAGCGCTCGTCGGCCACCTCCGTGAGCTGCAGGCGATCGCCGACCGGAACGGGAGCACGAGGGAGACGGGGAGCCCCGGTTACGACGAGTCCGTCGACTACGTCGTCGGGGCGCTCAGCGACGCCGGTTACGAGCTTGAGATCCATCGCTTCCGGCTGCCGACCTCGCGGGACGTCCGCCCGCCCGTCCTCGAACGCGCGGGCCCGACGCCTGCGACGTACCGCGCCGGCCTGGACTACCTCACGCTCGAGTACTCCGGCAGCGGCGACGTCACAGCACCCGTCGAAGCGGTGGACGTGGAGGGAACGACGAGCGGGTGCGAGCCGGACGACTTCGCGGGCTTCTCCGAGGGCGCCGTCGCGCTCGTGCGCCGTGGCGGCTGCTTCTTCTTCCAGAAGGTGGCCAACGCCGAGCAGGCGGGCGCAGCCGCCGTACTCGTCTACAACGACGGGGGGCCGGGGCGGGAGACGCCCGTGACCGCGACCCTCCTCGAGCCGGGAACGCGCATCCCGGTGCTCGGCCTCGCGAGCGCGGTCGGAGAGGACCTCGCCGCCACTCCGGGCGCGCGGGTGCACGTGGCGGCCGAGGTCGACAACTCCGAACGCGAGACCGCGAACGTCATCGCCGAGCTGCCGGGAAGAAGCGACGCGGGAGTCGTCCTCGCCGGGGCGCACCTCGACTCCGTGGGGGCCGGCCCGGGGATCAACGACAACGGCTCGGGCGTGGCGGCCGTACTCGAGGCCGCCGTCCAGCTCCGGCGCCTCGGCGCCCGGCCCGAGCGGGGCATCCGCTTCGCCTTCTGGGCGGGAGAGGAGCTCGGGCTCCACGGCTCGAGCGAGTACGCGGAGGAGCTCGGCTCGCGACTCGAGGACGAGGTCGCGCTCGTCCTCAACTTCGACATGGTCGGATCGCCGAACTTCGCCCGCCTCGTCTACGACGCCGACCCCGAGATCGCCGACGCGTTCCGCAGGTGGTTCGACACGCACGGCCTCGCGGCGGCGGAGGTCGCCCTCGAGGGTCGCTCCGACCATGCCCCGTTCGCCGAGCGGGGGATTCCGGTCGGCGGGCTCTTCACGGGCGCGGACGAGCCGAAGACCGCGGCGGAGGCACGCCTCTTCGGCGGGCGCGCCGGC
>DATAAQ010000048.1:0-14239 GCA_036260055.1 Gaiellaceae bacterium
GTTCGCCTTCAGGTACGCCGTGCGGTAGGCGATGAGCGCGTAGCAGGCGGCGTGCGACTTGTTGAACGAGTAGTCCTGCGCCTTCTCCATGTCGTCCCAGAGCTGCTTGGCGACCCCCGGGGTGACGCCGTTCGCCGCGCACCCCTCGAGGAACTTGTCCTTGAGGGACGCCATGAGCGAGTGGATCTTCTTCCCGATCGCCTTGCGCAGGTCGTCCGCCTCGGCCGGGGAGAAGCCGGCCAGCTGCTTGGCGATCTCCATGTACTGCTCCTGGTAGATGCAGATGCCGTACGTCGGCCCGGTGATCGCCTCCAGGCGGGGATCCGCGTACGTCGGGCGCTCGGCTCCCGCCTTCCGCTTCCCGTAGACGGGGATGTAGCTCATCGGGCCCGGCCGGTAGAGGGCGACGAGCGCGATCAGGTCTTCGAACTCGGTCGGCCGTACCTGGCGCAGCGCCTCGCGCATCCCCGACGACTCGAACTGGAAGACGCCGGTCGAGTCGCCCCGCGCGAGCATCTCGTACGTGGTTGCGTCGTCGAGCGGAATGCGGGTGAGGTCGACCCCGCCCACGAGCTCGACCGCCTTGTCGATGACGTCGAGGTTGCGCAGGCCGAGGAAGTCCATCTTGAGCAGCCCGAGCGCCTCCACGTCGCCCATGGCGAACTGCGTGACCACCTCCTGGTCGGCGCCCTTCTGCTGGAGCGGCAGGTACTCCGTCAGCGGGCGGTCGCCGATGACGACGCCCGCGGCGTGGATCGAGTCCTGGCGCACGAGGCCCTCGAGCGGCCGCGCGAGGTCGACGATCCGCCGCACGATCTCGTCCGCGTCGTAGGCCTGCCTGAGGTCGGCGTTCGGCTTCAGGCAGTCGTCCAGGTAGACCTTCGGCCCCTCGGGGATGAGCTTGGCCACCTTGTCGACCGTCCCGTAGGGGATGTCGAGCACGCGCCCGGCGTCCCGGACGGCCGCCCGGGCCATCATCGTCCCGAAGGTGATGATCTGGGCCACCCGATCGCGGCCGTACTTCTCGGCCACGTACTCGATCACGCGGTCGCGCCCGTGCACGGAGAAGTCGATGTCGATGTCGGGCATGGACTTCCGCCCCGGGTTGAGGAAGCGCTCGAAGAGGAGGTCGTACTGCATGGGGTCGATGTCCGTGATCTCGAGGCAGTAGGCGACGAGCGAGCCCGCCGCGGAGCCGCGGCCCGGGCCGACGCCGATCCCGTTCGTCTTCGCGAAGTGGATGAAGTCCCAGACGATCAGGAAGTAGTCCGCGAAGCCCATCTCGCGGATCGTCCGGAGCTCGAAGCGGAGCCGCTCCTCGAGTTCCGGCGTCGAGCGCCCGTACCGCCGCGAGAGGCCCCTCTCGCAGAGCTCGACGAGGTAGTCGAAGGCGTCGCGGCCGTCCGGGGTCGGGTAGTGCGGGAGGCGGATGAGGCCGAGCTCCATGGAGACGGAGCAGCGTTCGGCGATCTCGAGCGTCCGGCGCAGCGCGTCGGGGTGGTCGGCGAAGTCCTGCGCCATCTCGGCGGGGGTCTTGAAGTAGAACTGGTCGGTGTCGAACCTCCAGTGGTTCGGATTCGCGAGCGTGTCGCCCGACTGGATGCAGAGGAGCGCCTCGTGCGCGCGGGCGTCCTCGTGCCGGAGGTAGTGGACGTCGCCGGTGGCGACGAGCGGGAGGCCGGTGGCGTTCGAGAGCGCGGCGAGCTCGGCATTGATCCTCTCCTGGATAGCAAGCCCGGCGTTCTGGATCTCGAGATACGTCGAATCCGGCCCGAAGACGTCACGAAGCTGTGCGACCTCACGCTCCGCCGCCGCCGTCTGCCCGTTCTCCAGCGCCTTGCAGACGCGCCCGGAGAGGCAGCCCGAGAGCGCGATCAGGCCGCGCGAGTGGGAGCTCAGGAGCTCCCAGTCGACCCGCGGCTTGTAGTAGTAGCCCTCGAGGTAGCCCGCGGAAGCGAGCTTGATCAGGTTCGCGTAGCCCTCGTTCGTCTCCGCCAGGAGCGTCAGGTGCGCGTAGCCCTTCTCCTGGGCCCGGCGGTCGTCGCAGACGTAGACCTCGCAGCCGACGATCGGCTTGACTCCGGCCTTCTCCGCCTCGCGGTAGAGCTCGACCGCGCCCGCGAGGGAGCCGTGGTCCGTGAGCGCGACCGCGGGCATCTCGAGCTCCGCCGCGCGCGCGGCCAGCTGGGGTACGCGGCACGCCCCGTCGAGGATCGAGTATTCGGAGTGGACGTGGAGGTGGACGAACGGCGCTTCCGGCACGGGGACGCCATTGTAGAAACGCGCCCGGCTAGCTCCTCTCGATCCGCGGCCCGTACTCGCGGAGCGCCCGGAGCGCCGCGTCGACTGCCTCCGGGGAGGGCGGCCGGTCGAGGGAGACGACGAGCCGCGCCCCGGGCTCGTACGGTCGGCCGCCCAGGCGCCTGAGCACCGGCTGCAGCAACGCGACGAGGACGTTCGCGACCGCGACCGCCCCGAGAAAGCGGTAGAAGCCGGCCTGCTCGATCTCCCCGAGCGCCGCGACGGCGATGAGGAAGGCGAGCCCGAAGCCGAGGACGAGCGACGCGAGATAGAGGCGCAGAACCCCCGCCCGGTCGCCGTCGCGCAGGCGCGCCCGCAGCGTCGCCGTCTGGGACGATGCCCCGGCGAACCCGCCGAGCACGACGAGCGCCTTCCACGCGTCCTCGAGGTCCTCGCTCCAGTCGCTCCAGACGACGACCATGGCGGCGAGGAACGCGAGCCCGGCAAGGACGAGCGTGGCCCCCGCGAGGCCCGTGTACCTGCCCCGGTCGAGGAGCGCCCCTCCCGGCATGGCGAGCAGGCTGAAGAACGCGAGGAACGCGGTGGTCGCGAGGATCCGCCCGGCCGTCTCGTCGAACTCCGCCACGAGGAGCGTCACGATCGCCAGGCCGGCCGTCACGCAGAGGGACGCGACCAGGATCCGCAGGAAGAGACGTCGCAGGTCCATCCTCGGAGGGTAGGTTCGCCGCCGGGCTAGCCTGTCCCCCGGATGCGGTAGACGACGCCCCGCTCCCAGTCGGCCACGAGGAGCGCGCCCCAGCGGTCGACCGCGAGCGCGAGGGGATGCGCGAAGCCCTCGGCGAAGCGGCGGACGCGGCCGGTATCGACGTCGACGCGCACGACACGCCTCCCGTGGAGATCGTCGTCGTACTCGCCCCACTCCGCCACGTAGAGCGCGCCCCGCCAGAACGCCATCCCGTCGGCGGAGGAGTGCGGCTCGAGGTACGCGAGCGGCTCCCGGACGCCGCGGCAGTCGCCCGCCAGGCGCTTGCGCCGCCAGTCCGGCCAGCACTCCGGCCAGCCGTAGTCCGCGCCCGGCTCCACCTCGACGACCATCTCGGCCGGGTTCCACTCGCCCAGGTCGTCGCGCCCGTTGACCGACGCGTAGAGCGTGCCGCGGTGCCAGAGGAGGCCGTACGGGTTGCGAAGCCCGGTGGCGACGACACGGAGGTCGCTGCCGTCGGGCCGGACGGAGAGGATGGCGGCGCTGCGCGGATCGTCCTCGGCGCAGGCGTTGCAGGTCGAGCCCGAGCCGAGGTAGAGGCGGCCGTCGGGCCCGGCCACGACGTTGTCCTGCTGGTGGAGGCCGTACGGGAGGCCCGTGACGAGCGGCCGCCCGTCCCGGTAGAGCGTGCCCTGGTCCGAGACGTAGAGGCGGCCGCGGAACCAGGTGAGCCCGAGCGGGACCTCGAAGCCGTCCGCGTAGGTGCGCGGACGGCGGTCCCTCGGGCGCACGACCACGACGCGGCCGTCGTTCTGGGTCGCGTAGAGGAGGCCCTTCGGTCCCCAGGCGAGGGCGGTCGGCTGCGTCAGCCCGCGGGCGTAGATCTCGGCCCGGAAGCCGTCCGGGACGCGGATCCCGGGCGCGGCCGGGAACCTCGGCTCGGGCGGCCCCGCCGGCCCTCGGGCGCGCTCCTCCCCGGGACCGAGGAGGGTGCACCCGGCCACGGCCAGGACCGCCGCGAGGAGGAGCGCGCGCATGCGTTCGAACTACCCGCGGTATCCTTTTCGCACCGGCGAAGGAGGTGAGTCCATAGCCACAAAGGAAGAGAAGCTCGAGATGGAGGGCGAGGTCGTCGAGGCCTTTCCCAACGGCATGTTCAAGATCAACCTCGACTCCGGCCACGAGGTGCTCGGCTACACGGCCGGCAAGATGCGCCGGTTCCGGATCAAGATCTTCCCCGGGGACCGCGTCAAGGTCGAGCTCTCGCCGTACGACCTCTCGCGCGGCCGCATCGTCTACCGCTACCGCTAGCGCGTGCGCGGGACGCTCGCCGGGGCGTGCGCCTCGCCCGCCGGGCGCTGACGTGGACGACCGCTCGCGCTACCGCGGCTCCCTCGTCGGGCTCGCCGTCGGCGACGCGCTCGGCGCGCCGTTCGAGGGTCTCCCCCGAGGCGCGTTCGCTCCCGTCGAGGACATGGTCGGCGGCGGCCACCGCGGCCTGCACGTCGGCACCTGGACGGACGACACCTCCATGGCCCTCTGCCTGGCGGACAGCCTCGTCGCCCGCCGCGGCTTCGACCTGCGCGACCAGCTCGACCGCTACCTCCGCTGGCTGCGGGACGGCTACCTCTCGAGCGCGGAGTACGCCTTCGGGCTCGGCCACACCGTCTCGCGCGCCCTCGCGCGCTACGAGCTGACCGGCGACCCGCAGTCGTCGGCGCTGACGGAGCCGCTCTCCGCGGGGAACGGCTCGCTCATGCGGCTCGCCCCGGTGCCGCTCTTCTACGCAGCCGACCGGGCGGAGGCGATCCGGCTCTCGGGGGAGAGCTCGCGGGCGACGCACGCGACGCGCCTCGCGGTCGACGCCTGCCGCTACCTGGGCGCCCTCATCGCGGGCGCGGCCGCGGGACTCCCGAAGGAGGAGCTCCTCGCAGAGGGCTACTTCGAGGGCGAGCTCGCGCCCGAGGTGGAGGCCGTCGCGCGGGGCTCCTTCAACCGGGACGACCCGCCCGAGGCGTCCGGCTACGTCGTCCACACGCTCGAGGCCGCCCTCTGGGCCCTCGCGCGGAGCACGACGTTTCGGGAGGGCGCGCTCCTGGCCGTCAACCTCGGCGGCGACACCGACACGACGGGGGCCGTCTTCGGGCAGCTGGCCGGCGCCCTCGAGGGCGAGGAGGCGATCCCCGCGGAGTGGCGGGAGCGTCTCGTCCGCCGGGAGCTCGTCGAGCGGATGGCGGACGCGCTCTACTGGGCGCGGCTGCCGGGCGAGCGGTAGCGGAGCGCGACGAGGATCGTCCCGAGCGCGACGAGGAAGGCGACGACGTTCGGCACGACGAGGGCCGGGTTGCCGCTCGCCGCCCCGTACGCCACCCAGAGCGCAAAGCCGACGAGCAGGACGCAGAAGTAGCCGACGGAGACGCCGTCCGACGAGCGGCGGCGGACGATCGCGCGGATCTGGAGCAGCGGGCCGACGGCCATGAGCACCGCCCACGTGGCGGCGGTGACGGCGAGCGCGGTCGTGAGCATGGGCCCTCCTCTCGGGCGAAGCGCGCTCTGCCGGAGGCCCGCGCTCGCCCCGTGAGGACGGAGGAGGAGCGCCCGCGCAGGCCCCCGAAGCCTACACGGCCTCGTCACACGAGGGCCGTCGAAGGGCCGCCGACGCGTGCCCTAGGCTGACCCGGTGGACCGGGAGCGCATCTTCGCGGGGCTGAACGCCGAGCAGCGCCGCGCCGTCGAGGCGCTCCGCGGCCCGGTCTGCATCCTCGCCGGCGCCGGGTCGGGGAAGACGACGACGATCACCCGCCGGATCGCCAACCAGGTCGCCACCGGCACCTTCGCGCCTACCGAGATCCTCGCGGTCACGTTCACGGACAAGGCCGCGACGGAGATGCGCGAGCGGCTCGCGCGGCTGGGCGTCTCCGGCGTGCCCGCGCGCACGTTCCATTCCGCCGCGCTCGCGCAGCTCCGTCACTTCGCGGGCGGGGAGGTCGGCGAGATCCTTCCCTCGAAGGCGCTCCTCCTGAAGCAGGTCGCCCGGTCGCTCCCCGCTCCCTACCGCTTCCGCCCGGTCGCCGACCTGGCGACGGAGGTCGAGCGCGCGAAGAACCGCCGGCTGACGCCCGCCACCTACGTCGACGGCCTCGACGGCCACGAGCCGCCGATCCCGCCCGACCTCATGCTCCGCGTCTTCCGCGAGTACGAGCGGCGCAAGGCGGCCCGCGGGCGGATCGACTTCGAGGACGTGCTCGAGCTCGCGGTCCGGCTCTTCGCCGAGGACGAGGCCGCCGCGGAGACGTTCAGGGCCCGCTACCGCGCCTTCACGGTCGACGAGTACCAGGACGTCAACCTCCTCCAGCAGACGCTGCTCGAGCGCTGGCTGGGGGAGCGGGAGGACCTCTGCGTCGTCGGCGACGACTACCAGTCGATCTACTCCTTCACCGGAGCGACGCCCGAGCACCTGCTCGGACTCACCCGCCGCTACCCGCACGCGACCGTCGTACGCCTGGAGGAGAACTACCGCTCGACGCCGGAGATCCTGGCGGCGGCGAACCGGCTCGTCCCCCGCCTCGGCGGAGCGCGGAAGGTCCTCCGGGCCGTGGGAGCGCCGGGCCGGGAGCCGGTCGTCCGCGCGTTCGCGAACGAGGCCGCCGAGCTCGACGCCCTCGTCGCCCGGGTGGCGGCCCTCGCGGCCGACGGCGTCCCCCACGAGGACACCGCGATCCTGTACCGGATCAACGCCCGCTCCGAGGCGTACGAGGAGGTCCTCTCCCTAGCCGGGATCCCCTACCAGGTGCGCGGCGGCGCGTTCCTCGCCCGCCCGGCGGCCCGGGCGACCCTGCGGCTCCTGCGCCGCTCGGCGTCGTCGCCCGCGGCCGGGGCAGTGCGGACGGCGGCGGACGCACAGGGCTTCACGGAGGAGGTACCCGACGACGCCGGCGACGAGGAGGCGACGCGGCAGAGCGACCTCGCCCGGCTCGTGCGGCTGGCGGAGGAGCTCGACGACGGGACGAAGACCGTGGCCGACTTCGTGGTCGACCTCGAGGCCCGCTTCGGCGAGGAGGCCCGCGGTCGCGGAGTGACCCTGCTCACCTACCACCGGGCGAAGGGGCTCGAGTTCGAGGCCGTCCTCCTCCCCAACCTCGTCGAGGGCGAGCTGCCCTTCCGGCGGGCGGACGCGGCGGAGGAGCGCCGCCTCCTCTACGTCGGCATGACGCGCGCGAAGCGGCACCTGGAGCTGACGTGGAGCGGGAAGCCGAGCCGCTTCCTCCGGGAGCTCGGGGTCGTCCCCGAGGCCGCGCCGATTGAGGCGGACGAACCCGTCTTCGCCGCTCTGAAGGCCTGGCGGCGCGAGCGCTCGCAGGCGGACGGCGTGCCCGCGTACGTCGTCTTCCACGACCGGACGCTCGCGGAGATCGCGCGCAGGCGTCGGGGGAGCCGAACCGCGCTCTCCGCGGTCTCCGGCGTCGGGCCGGCGAAGCTCGAGCGCTACGGCGACGAGCTGCTCGCCGCGCTCGCCGCGCTCGCGTAGCCCCGAAGCAGCACGCCGACCCGCTCGCGACCCTGCTCGTACTCGCGCGCGCCGGTGGCGACGAACGCCTCGTGGTAGGCGCGCGCGAGCGCCCGGAGGAGCTTCTCGTCGCCCGACCGGCGGAGCTGCTCCTCGCCGACGGCGACGGCCCGCTCCGGGTCGTCGCGGTCGCAGTGGACGGTGACGGCGCACGTCGAGAGCGCGAGCGCGGGAAACTCCGAGGGCCGGAAGGCGGCGGCCGCGTCCAGTGCCGTCACGGCGAGGTCGAGCTCCCCGGCGGAGCGAAGTCCTGCGGCGAGCCGCGTCAGCGCCCGGACCCGCTCGTCGGCCGAGGCCGCGGTCGCCGCACGCACCGCGAGCTCGAGGATGGCGCCCGCGCCGGCCGGCCCGTTCTGGGCGACCGCGATGCGGTGCTGGAGTCCAGCCTGGAGTGTCAGCCCTAGCGCGTGAGGCATGCGGCTCGTCCCCGGAGCAACCTCCTCACCGTAGGCGCTCAGGCGCCGGTTGTAAACAGACCGGACGAAGAGTCGCGCCTGCGCAGGATCCAGTCGAGGACGGCGGCGTAGTCGCGCTCGCCCCAGCCGGCCTCGGCCGCCTCGGCGAGCCAGGAGCGCGCTGCGGGCGCGAGCCGGAGCTCGGCGCCCGCGGTCGCGGCGGCGGCGGCGACGAGGTCGGCGTCCTTGCGCGCGAGCGAGAGCGCGAAGCGCTTGGGGTGCTCGCCCGTCTCGAGAGCGGGGCGCCGTCTCTCCGCCTGGGCGGCGACCGGCGTCCGCTCGAGCACCCGGAAGGCCGCCTCCCGCGAGAGCCCGAGCGCGTCGGCGAGCGCGAGCGCCTCGCCGAGGACGCCGAGCGTCCCGAAGAGCGTCGTGTTGGCGACGAGCTTGGCCGCCGCTCCCGAGCCGAGCGGGCCGACGGGCATCGGCGTGCCGAGGGCCGAGAGGAGCGGGCCCCAGCGCTCGACGAGATGCGCCGGCCCGCCCACGAAGATGGCCAGCGAGCCCGCCTCGGCCTCCGTCAGGCTCCCGAGCACCGGCGCATCTAGGAGGCCCGCGCCGGCGGGGAGGGCGGCCGCGAGCTCGAAGACGGCGGCGGGCCCGACCGTCGACATCTCGATCACGGTCGTGCGCTCCCCGGTCCCGGCCGCGAGGCCGTCCCCGCCTCCGGCGACCGCCCGCAGCGCCGCCGGGTCGGCGAGCATCGTCAGGACGGCCTCGGCGCGCCGGGCCGCCTCCGCCGGGCTCGCGGCCACGGTCGCCCCGAGCTCGCCGAGCTCCGCCGCCTTCGCGGCCGTCCGGTTCCAGACGACGACGTCGTGCCCCGCGTCGAGGAGCCGGCGGGCGAAGCGGCTTCCCATCCCGCCGAGCCCGACGACGGCGACCGTGCTCATGCGGTCGTCCGGAGCCAGGCGAGCACCTGCTCCGCGTTCCCGTCGGGCGGGAAGACCGGGTAGAAGGCCTTCGCGACCCGCCCGGCGCGGGCGACGAGCGTCAGCCGCTTGTAGAGCCGAGCGCCCTCGAACGTGAACGTCGGCAAGCCGAGCGCGGCGGCCAGGCGGAGCTCCGGGTCGGCCAGGAGCGGGAAGGGCAGGCGCAGGCGCTCGGCGGCCTCGCGCTGGTCCTTGGACGTCTGTGCGGAGAGTCCGGCGACGCGGACGCCGAGGTCGGCCAGCTCGGCGTGGTGGTCGCGGAAGTCGCATGCCTGCGGCGTGCAGCCGCGCGCGCCGGGGATCTCGTCCCAGCCGGCCGGGACCTCCTCGTCCGGCCGGCCGGTGCGGGGGTAGAGGTAGAGCACCAGCGTCAGGGCGGCGAGCTCGCGCAGGTCGACGGCGCCGCCCGTCGTCGCCGGGAAGGAGAGCGGCGGGAGCTCCGCGCCGGGCAGGTGGTCGGCCGCGCCGTCGTCGACCGGCGCCGGCAGGCCGGCGGGGAGCACGGTCGGGTCGTGCGGCGGGCTCAGCGGCGCTACTTCAGCGGGTTCTTGCCGGCCATCCAGATCATGACCCGGGAGAACTTCCCCTCCGCGTCCACGTCGAAGAAGTTGCAGTTGTGCATGTCGTTCCTCGTGCCGTCCGCGAGCTCGCCGATGTAGCTCTGCTCGGTAGCGACCTTGCCGGCGGCGGGCTCGACGACGATGTTCTTGATCTCGTGGAAGATCGAGGTCGAGTTCGCGCAGAAGTCGACGAACATCCGCCGGATCTCCTCCGCGCCCTCGAAGACGGCGTGATCGGTCTGGACGGTGAGCGTGGCGTCGTCGGCGAAGTGCGAGAGGATCCGGTCGACGTCCTTCGCGTCGACGGCCTTGAAGTAGCTCTCGGGGAGGGCGGCGAGCTGCTCCCTCGTCAGCGGCGCGGTCTGCGTTGCCACGGTGCCTCCTTCGGGTAGCCGGCGGGCGCAGCGATCCTACCGCTGCTGCCTCGCCCCCGGCGGCCGTGCCGCGGCGGGCCGGCGGACTGAGTACCATGAGGGGAGCAGACCGGTGCCGGGCGCGGGACCCGGCGATCTGCGCGCAGGGAGGTCGCGGCAAGTCGCGTCGCCGGCCCGTGAGCCCTGCTTCCCCATCTGGCGAACGGAGGGCAGCGAATGAGCTCGAGCTCCAAGAGGCGGCAGACGATGGCGAAGATGACGCGCGAGCGCGCGGTGAAGGAGCGCCGCGCCCGCAAGCAGGAGAAGAGGGAAGAGCGCAAGCAGGCGGCGGCGGAGCGCGCCGCGACCGGCGACGGCACGCTTCCGGCAGAGGCGGAGCCCGTCGACGACGAGCCGCAGAGCGGCTAGTCATCGCCGCGCGCGTCCGCAGCGGAAGGACGAGCCCGTCCCCGCTCGCGCACGCGGCGCTCGGGTTCGCAGCCGCCCGCACGGCGGTCGTGCGGCTCGGCCGCTCGAGGCGTGGAAGGCTCGGCGTCTCGCTCGCCCTCTCGCTCGTCACGACCGCGATCCTCGCCGTCGCGGGCCGCTCCCTCGTCGACTCCGGCTGGCCCCTCGCGCAGGGGCACCCAGTGCTCGTCGCGGCGACGGGCGTCCTCTTCCTGCTCGCCTACGGCTTCAAGGCGTACGGGTGGCGCCGGCTCTTCCGGCCGGAGGAGCGGCCGGGGCCGCTCGCGCTCGCCGCGGCCGGCGGGGGCGCCTCGATCATGGGGGTCGCTCTTCCGGGCCGCTTCGACGAGCTCGTACGCGTGGCGATCGTGCGTCGCTACCCGGGATGCCCCGTCTGCGTCCGCGGTCTCTGCCTCTCGCTCCTCACGCTCGGCCTGATCGACACCGTCGCGCTCTCGCCGCTCGCGACGGCCGCGGCTGCGTTCCCGGGGAACTCCCCCGCCGTGCGGGCGGGCTTCGCCGTCATCGGCATCGGTGGACTCGCCGCGGCGGCCGTCGTGCTCGGCCTCCCACGCGCCGCCGCGCGAACGCGCCTTGCCCGCTTTCGCGTGTCCCGGTGGGTCGCGCCGAGGGCGACGCCCTGGCGAGACGCGGCCCGCGCCTGGGCGCTCGTCCTGACCTCGTGGCTCATCCGCGTCGCCGCGATCTTCCTCCTGCTCAGCACCTTCGGCATCGGTCTCTCGCTGCCGCTCGCGATCATGTTCATCTGCGCGGGAGCAGCGTCGGCGGCAATCCCGATCGGGCCCGCTGGAGCCGCCACCCAGATCACCGCCGGGGCGACCCTCCTCGTCGTCTCCGGGGTCGAGGCCTCCCAGGCGGTCGGGTTTGCCCTGGCCGCGCAGACGCTCCTGATCCTCTCGGGCGCCGCGATCTTCCTCGCGGCGGTCGCCTGGCACACCGGCCTGCACGCCTGGTCGTTCCGGCCGGGGCGCGCCGCTCGGCTCGCCGGCATCTAGCGAGCGTCGACCGGGCACCCTTGCCCCGGGCGGCCGGAGACGAGCTACACTCGCCTGCGTCCGGCGGGATGAGCCACCGCGAGACCGAGCACCTACGCGTCTTGATCGCGAACGAGCGGAAGGATCGCCTGGCGCTCGTCGCCCCGATCGTCGCGGAGCTCGGGCACGAGGTGATCGCGCGCGAGATCGAGATCGAGGACGTCGGGGTTGTGACGGCGAGGGAGCGACCGGACGTCGCCCTGGTCGGGCTGGGCGAGAGCTCCGACCACGCTCTCGGCCTGATCGAGAAGATCGTGCAGGAGGCGGCCTGTCCCGTGATCGTCCTCCTCCACGCGCCCGACCCGGGCTTCGTCAAGGAGGCGTCCAAGCGCGGCGTCTTCGCGTACATCACGGACGCCGACGCCAAGGAGTGGCAGAGCTCGATCGACATCGTCCTCCGCCGCTTCACCGAGTTCCACGACCTCGAAGGTGCGTTCGGCCGCCGTGCGCTCACCGAACGGGCCAAGGGCATCCTCATGGAACGTCACTCGATCGACGAGACGAGGGCCTTCGAGATGCTGCGCGACCACTCGCGCGCGGGCAACCGCAAGCTCGTCGACGTCGCGGCCGCCGTCGTCGACGGCCACCGCCTCCTGCCCAAGCAGCCGCAGGTGCCTTCCTAGGCCGACGTCCAGCCGTGGCTCTCGCCCGCGCCGCCAGGAAAGGCGCACTTTGCGGGAGAATCCGACGCGATTTCCCCCGTTTCGCGCACCGGCTCTGCGGGGCCTGTAGTGTGGATTTCAGCAGCGAGAAGACGATTCTCGACGCCCGATCGAATGGGCGCTGCGCTTCTTCTCATGTCACGAAAGCCGTCTCCTGAGGGCTTTCGGGATCTTCCCCGCCGAGCTTTTCACGGCGGGTCCTAGCAGCCGAGGAAAGGAGACCCATGTCCTCGGACCAGAACAAGGCCATCGTCCGCCGCCTCTTCGAGGAGCCCTGGAAAGGGAATCTCAACGTCGTCGACGAGCTGACGGCGGCCGATTACATCGGCCACGATCCGGCCCTTCCGGAGCCGATTCGCGGCCCGGCAGGCGTCAAGGAGTTCATCTCCACGTACCTCGTGGCGTTCCCCGACGCGCGAATCACGGTCGACCGGCAGCTCGCCGAAGGCGACCTGGTCGCGACCCACTGGAGCGCGCGCGGCACGCACGAGGGCGAGCTGATGAACCTCGAGCCGACCGGAAGGAAAGTCACCGTCACGGGCCTGACGATGTCCCGTCTCGAAGACGGCAAGGTCGTCGAGGAGTTCCAGAACTGGGACTTCTCCGGGCTGTTGCGGCAGGTCGAAGCCGCCCCCGCGCCGGCCCGACCGTAGTCGGCACCGTCAGGTGGAGGGCCGCCTCCCGGCGGCTCTCCATTGGGCCAGGTAGACTCACAGGGCGCGCCGGTCGAGATCCCGCCGGCCCGCACGTCCCGCCATAGCCCCTGGCGGACAGCTTGATCCGACTCGCGGAATCGCGTCGGATGCGGAGTTGTTCGCGAACGATGAGGGAGGCGCCTTGGCTGGACACACATCGATCATCGCAGGAAGCGGGACTGCGAGCGTCCCCGGCGCGGCTGGGCGAGAGGCCGACCATGCGGCGTCGGCAAGTCCGCCACGCGCCCGGGTGGTCGAGCGCAGCCCCGCGCTCCTGCGGCAGGTCAACGAGATGATGCGCGAGGGCCGCCGCGGCCAGACGGAACCCGAGCGGATCCCGTTCTTCTGCGAATGCCGGCGGCCCGACTGCTACAAGCCCGTCTGGCTGACGGCCGACGGGTACGACGACCGCCTCGCCGAGTCCCCCCGGCCTCTCGTCCTGACCGGCCACGAGCACGCGAGCGCGGACGCCCCGCGCCTGCAGACATGAGCGCCATCTCGCCGGAGCGAGTGAGCGAGAAGCCGGGCATCCTCGAATGGCTGGCCTGGCGGCGGTACCTGACGATGACGCGGGCGAGCAGCGCGGTCGAGTATCCCATCGTCGAGGCGGCTGCCTGGGCGCAGCTCCTGGAAGACCTCGCTCGGGCGGGGTCGCCGCTCTTCCCCGACCCGTCCGTCGTCTCGGAGACGGCCGCTGCGCGCACCCCGGCAGACTTGCGCGGCTAGGCCGAGCTCCGAGGCAACAGGATGGCGCGAGTCGAGATCGGAGGCAGGCGGCAGGGTCAGGACGTGTGGGCACGATGGATCGACGGGCTCGTGCAGGGCGACCGCGAGTTCCTCCGTGTCGCCGGCCTCGATCCGGGGACGCGCTTCGAGGACCCCCACGCGTTCGTGGAGCTCGTCGAGGGACTCCTCGACGAGGGCACGGCCACCGTCGTCCTCGACGTCCCGGCGGAGCCGGCGTAGCGGCAGGTCCTTCCGCGTTTTGTGCCTCGGTAAGTTGGACGCGTGGTAGTCGGCGGAGTCCTCCTGATCCTCTGTGGCCTCGTCCTCGTCTGGCCCACGCTTCGCGTCCTTCGAGCGCCGCGGGAGCGGTGGATTCGAGGCGGCTCCCGGTGGCTCCTCTGGGCCCGCCGCGGCGAAGCGGCGCCGAGCGCCTCGGAGCTTCGTCTCTGGGCGTCCATCTGGCTTGTCATCGCCGCGATCCTTCTCGGACTCGGCGTGGCGCTCATCGCCTCGGGCTGACCCGTCCTAGCGGCGGAGGCGGATTGCGTTCAGATCCCCGGAGAGGATCTCGTCGACGCGCCTCGCGAGGTCGTCGACGTCGTCGTGCTCCGCGTGGAGGTAGCGGCCGGCGAGGCGGTCGAGCCGCCCGGAGGCGAGGGCGCGCACCAGCCTCGGTGCGAGCTCGGGCGGCGTCCAGGGCGCGTCGTCGGCGAAGCTCTCGGTCATTCGGGTGCGGACGAGCCCGGGGCTGATCGAGAAGACCGGGATGCCGTGCGGCTCGAGCTGCAGGGCCAGCGTCTC
>DATAAQ010000049.1:0-7027 GCA_036260055.1 Gaiellaceae bacterium
CGCACCGACGTCACCGGCGACGAACGCGGCCGTTTCCTCGCTCCGGCGCGGGACGACGCGCACGTTGTCGGGGAGGCCCGCGAACGCGTCGCCGGCGAGGTTGGCGCCGCAGCCGGTGACGTAGACGCGGCCGTGCGTCCGCGCAGCGCGAGACGCTGCCTGTCGCGACTTCGAGACCGCCTCGTGGGTGACGCAGCACGTGTTGACGACGGCGACGTCGACGGCTCCGTCCGACTCCGCGTGGCCGTCGGCCGCGAGCCGCTCGCGCACCTCCTGGGCGTCGGTCTGCGAGACCTTGCAGCCGAGGAACTCGACGGTGAACGTCGCCATGACCGGGCGATGCTAGCCGACCTCCGCCGCCCTACGGGCGGAGCCGGCGCGCGAGCAGGTAGGCGGCCGCTCCCGCGACCGAGAGGAGGGTACCCGCGATCAGCCAGGGAACCGGGTCCGCGCCTCCGCACGAGACCGACGTCTCCCCGGGCGGCACCACGAGCCCGCCGTCGGGGCACGGCGCGTAGTCGCGGTGGAGCGCCCCGACCACGAGGCAGAGGACGCCGATCCCGAAGACGGCGCCCAGGAGCTCCGGCCAGAGCCGGCCCGACCAGAGGACGAGCACGACCGCGAGCCCGGCGAACGGGAGCACGAAGACCCCGATCGTGGCCGCCCCGAGGAGCGTGAACGCCACCAGCCCGCCGACGGCCGCCCAGGCGGCGAACCAGCGCCAGCGCGCCGTCTCGGACATCGCGCCCGAAGACTAGCTCCCGGGCGCGCGCCCGAACAGATCCGCGGCCCAGCCGTCCGCCTCCCGGCGCCCGCGCCGCTCCCAGCCCGGGAGGTCGGGCGCCTCGTGGGCGAGATAGCCGGACGCGACGAGGAGCGGCGCGCCGACTCGCTCGGCGACGCGCTCCACGACCGGAAGGGCGATGTTCGCGACCGCGATGTCGGCAGCCGGTATGGGGTCGACGACGACGTCTGCCCGCCGCACGACGACCGTCGCCCTGTTGGCCGCTGCGTTCGCCCGGGCCGCCTCCACGGCCGCGTCGTCGCTGTCGAGCGCGGCGACGGGGGCGAACCCGAGCTTGGCCGCCGCCACGGCGAGGACCCCGGAGCCGCATCCGAGATCGACGAGGCTCCCCGGCTCGCATTCGAGAAGGAGCTCGAGCGAGAGCCGCGTCGTCGGGTGCGCGCCCGTGCCGAACGCCCTGCCCGGGTCGATCGTCACCGCCACGGCCCCGGCCGGCGGCCGCTCCCACGGCGGCCCGATCCAGAGCGGGCCCACGACGGCGGGCCGGTGGAAAACCCTCCAGCGCTCCTCCCAGCCCGGCTCGACGGACGAGATCGACACGCGCCCGAGCGCGCGCAGGCGCTCCTCGCGCAGCGACTCCCCGTAGCCCGCGAGTTCGAGCTCGCCGCCCGCCTCGGCCTCCTCGAACCCCGAAGGGAAGAGCTCGACCATGAGCGCCCGCGCCTCCTCCGCCCGCCCGAGCGGCACCCGGACGGCGAGCCGGCGCAGGGGCTCGCTCAGCGGAACGCGGCGCGGAGCTTGTCGAAGAGGCTCTCGTCCGCCTTGTAGTTCCTGTCGTGCTCGGTCCGCCCGAACTGCTCGAGGAGCTCGCGCTGCTCGTCGGAGAGGTTGCGCGGGACGGTCACGTTCACGAGCAGCCGGTGGTCGCCGCGGCCGAAGCCCTGGAGGACGGGCATGCCCCGCCCGCGAAGGACGCGGATCTCGCCAGGCTGCGTCCCCGGCTTGAAGTCGAGCTCGACCTCGCCCGACAGCGTCGGCACCGTGACGGTCGTCCCGAGGGCCGCCTCGGTCATCGTCAGGTCGACCGTGGAGATGACGTCGTTCCCCTCGCGGACGAACCGCGGATCGGGGCGGATGCGGACGAGCACGTAGACGTCGCCGGCGCGGCCGCCCAGCATGCCCGCGTGCCCTTCGCCCGAGAGGCGGATCCGCTGGCCGTCGTGGATCCCGGGCGGGATCTCGACGTCGAGCTCGCGGTGCTCCGTGACGCGTCCGGAGCCGCCGCACTCGGGACACGGCGTCTCGACGACCTCGCCGGAGCCGCCGCACTCGGGGCACGTCTGCGTGCGGACGAACTGGCCGAACACCGACGAGGAGACCGACTGGAGGCGGCCCGCGCCCTCGCAGCGCGGACAGGTGCGCAGCGACGTCCCCGGCGCAGCGCCGCTGCCCTTGCACGCGCCGCAGCCGACGACGATCGGGAAGGGCACGGTCCGCCTCGCGCCCTCCGCAGCCTCGGCGAGGTCGATCTCGACCTCGGCGAGGACGTCCGCGCCACGCGCCGCGCGTCGTCCGGGCCGCGCCGCCCTCCCTCCGAAGAGCTCGTCCCCGAAGAAGACCGAGAAGAGGTCCGTGAGGTTCGCGAAGTCGAAGTCCGTCGGCCGGAACCCACCGGTGCGCAGACCCTCGTGCCCGAAGCGGTCGTAGAGCTCGCGCGTCTCGCGCTTGGAGAGCACCTCGTAGGCCTCGGCCGCCTCGCGAAACCGCTCCTCCGCGTCGGGCGCCTCGGAGACGTCGGGGTGCAGCTCGCGCGCGAGGCGCCGGAACGCCGACTTGATCGACTTCTCGTCCGCATCGCGCGGGACGCCGAGGATCTCGTAGTAGTCGCGCCGCGTCGTTGCCACGCTCGTAGCGTACTGACGCCCCTCGCCGGAGCTAGCTCTCGTAGAGCTCCTCGACGAAGCGCGAAAGCTCGCCCGCCGCGGAGCGGACGGCGTCGATCGCCTTGATGTAGTCCATCCGCATCGGGCCGAGCAGGCTCACGGTGCCGAGATTGCGGTGACGCAGGCCGTACGGGGCGCCGACGAGCGAGACGCTCGTCAGCTCGGGATCCCTGAACTCGGAGCCGACGCGGGCGAACGGACGCTTGGACACGAGGCTCGCGCGCATGAGCTCGAGGACGGCGGCCCGTTGCTCCAGGACCTCGAGCAGGCGGCGGCACGCGGCCAGCTCGTCGGAGCCGAACTCGTCGAGGAGCCATGCCGTCCCGCCGACGTAGAGCATCTGCTCCTCGGCCTCGAGCACTTCCGTGAACGCGGGTCGCAGCCGGGCGAGGAACGCCCGCTCGCGCGGCGAGAGCTCGGCCTCCTCGAAGCGGTTGCGGAGGAGGCGGGCGCCGAGCCGAAGCCCCGCCACGGTCTCGTTCAGGTACTCGCCGGCCCACTCGGCCAGGCCGGGGTCGACGGGCTCCGCGAACGTGACGAGGCGCTTGGTGACGCCGCCGGTCGAGGTGATGACGACGACCATGACGAGGTTCGGCTGCAGGAGCAGGACCTCGACGTGGCGCACGATCGTCGTCTCGAGCGGCGGAGCCGAGACGAGGGCGAGCAGGTGCGTCACCTGGGAGAGCGCCTCCGTCGTCGCCCGCAGCGCGGAGTCCACCTGGCTCTCGACGGCGGAGAGATCGAGCTCGAGCTCGGCCGGCTTCGGCTCGAGCCGCTCGAGCACGCGGTCGACGAAGAAGCGGTAGCCGAGGTCCGTGGGGACGCGCCCCGCGGAGGTGTGCGGATGCGTGAGCAGCCCCTGCTCCTCGAGCACCGCGAGCTCGTAGCGGACGGTCGAGGAGGAGACGTCGAGCTGCGAGCGCTCGACAAGCGTCTTCGAGCCGACCGGGCTGCCGGTGGCGACGTACTCCTCGACCACGCGCGCCAGGATCTCCTCCTGCCGGGGAGTGAGCCGGGGGTCCTGCGCGTCGACCATGCTCGAATTGTACGTTTGCAGGGATTTAGGCCGGGTCAGAGAGGAGGGCCGCCGTGACCCCTCCGCCGAGGAAGCGCCCCCGGCTCGTGAGCAGGAGGCCGTCGTCGCGTCGCTCGGCGAGGCCGAGGCGCTCGAGCCTGGCGAGCGCGCCGGCGTCGAGGGCGCCGCCGACGTCGCCGAGCGGCACCGGCCGGTCGAGCCGCAGGCCGAGCATCAGGCGCTCGCGGGCGCGGACGTCTTCGCCGAGCCGCTCCTCCTCGCGTGGCGGCGCGCTCCCGCCGGCGAGGGCGGCCACGTAGGCGGCCAGCCTCGGCGTGTTCCGCCAGCGCAGGCCGCCGACGGTCGAGACGGCGCCGATGCCGAGGCCGAGGTAGTCGCGGGCCCGCCAGTACCCGAGATTGTGGCGCGCCTCGCGGCCCTCGCGGCAGAAGTTCGCGGTCTCGTACCAGCGGTAGCCCGCGGCGACGAGCGTGTCGACGACGAGCTCGAAATAGCTCTCCATCGCCTCGGCCTGTCGCGCGAGCTCCTGGCCGTACGCGTGCGTGAACCGTGTCCCGGGCTTCGCCTCGAGCTCGTAGCAGGAGAGGTGCTCCGGCTCGAGCTCGAGAGCCCGCCGGAGGTCGCGCTCGAGGTCGGAGCGGCTCTGGCCGGGGATGCCGTAGACGAGGTCGAGCGAGAGGTTCGCGAACCCGGCGCTCCGAAGCTCGGCGAACGCCCGCCGGACGTCGGCCGGGGTCGCGCGCCGCTCGAGCACCGCGAGCAGGCGCGGCTCGAAGGTCTGCGCGCCCAGCGACACGCGCGTCACGTCCGCCTCGTGGAGGAGAGCGGCGAGGGACGGGGTGATGGTCTCGGGGTTCGCCTCGACCGTCACCTCCTCCGCGCGAGGGAGCGCGGCCAGGAGCCGGCGGAGCTCCTCCGCGCGCGTGAACGTCGGCGTGCCCCCGCCGAGGAAGACGGTCTCGAGCCGGTCGGCGAGGAGCGCCCGCTCGCGGTCGAGCTCGGCGAGGACCGCGTCCACGTAGGCCCCGTGCTGCGCGCCCCGCCCGACGACCGTGACGAAGTCGCAGTAGCCGCAGCGGTGGGCGCAGAAGGGGAGGTGGACGTAGAGGTGGCGGACGCCGCTCACTTCCGCTCCCCGTCGAGGTTGAGCACCGCCAGGAAGGCCTCCTGCGGGACCTCGACCGAGCCGACCTGCTTCATCCGCTTCTTCCCCTTCTTCTGCCGCTCGAGGAGCTTGCGCTTCCGCGTGATGTCGCCCCCGTAGCACTTGGCGAGCACGTCCTTGCGTTTCGCCTTGATCGTCTCGCGGGCGATCACGCGGGAGCCGATCGCCGCCTGCACCGGCACGTCGAAGAGCTGTCTCGGGATCTCCTCGCGCAGCCGGTCGACGAGCGCCCGCCCACGCGCGTAGGCGCCGTCCCGATGGACGATGAGGCTGAGCGCGTCCACGGGCTCCCCGGCGAGGAGCACGTCGAGGCGGACGAGCTCGCCCGGCTCGAAGCCGACGACGTCGTAGTCGAAGCTCGCGTAGCCGCGCGTCCGGCTCTTCAGCTGGTCGTAGTAGTCGTAGACGATCTCCGCGAGCGGCAGGTCGAAGACGAGGAGGACGCGCTCCTCGCTCAGGTACTCCAGGTGGTGGAAGCGGCCGCGGCGCTCGTTGTTGAGCTCCATCACGGAGCCGACGTACTGCTTGGGGACGATCGTGGTCGCGCGGATGTACGGCTCCTCCACGAGCTCGAGCTCCCGCGGCATCTCGGCGGGGTTGTGCACCTCGACCGCCTCGCCCGCCTTCGTGACGACGCGGTAGGCGACGTTCGGGGCGGTCACGAGCAGGTCGAGGTCGAACTCGCGCTCGAGCCGCTCGCGGACGATCTCCATGTGGAGGAGGCCGAGGAAGCCGCAGCGGAAGCCGAAGCCGAGCGCCTGCGACGTCTCCGGCTCGTAGAAGAGCGAGGCGTCGTTCAGCTTGAGCTTCTCGAGCGCCTCCCGAAGCTCGGGGTAGTCGTCCGAGTCCGTCGGGTAGAGGCCGGCGAAGACGGTCGGCTTCACGTCCTTGTAGCCAGGGAGCGCCTCGGCGGCCGGCCGCGCCTCGGCGGTAAGCGTGTCGCCGACCCGCAGGCGGCTGACGTCCTTGAGGCCGGTGACGACGTAGCCGACCTCGCCCGCCTCGAGCGTCTGCGTCGGGCTGCGGAACGGGGAGAAGAACCCGAGCTCCTCCGCCTCGAAACGCGTCCCCGCAGCCATGGCGCGGAGGCGCTCGCGCGTCGTGAAGCGTCCGTCCACGACCCGCACGAACGCCACGACGCCGCGGTACTGGTCGTACGAGGAGTCGAACACGAGGGCGCGGGCGGGCGCCCCGGGGTCGCCCTGCGGCGGCGGGATCCTCTCCACGACCGCGTCGAGAACGCTCTCGACGGCCGCGCCCGTCTTCGCCGAGATCCGGAGAACCCGGTCCTGGGCCTCGCCCACGAGCTCGGCGACGTCCGCCGCCGTGCCGGAGGGATCGGCCTGCGGCAGGTCGATCTTGTTCACGACCGGGACGATCTCGAGGTCGTTCTCGAGCGCGAGATACGCGTTCGCGAGGGTCTGCGCCTCGATTCCCTGGGCGGCGTCCACGACGAGCAGGGCTCCCTCGCACGCCTGCAGGGCGCGGGAGACCTCGTACGTGAAGTCCACGTGCCCCGGGGTGTCGATGAGGTTGAGCTGGTGCCCTCGCCAGGCGACGCGGACGGCCTGGGCCTTGATCGTGATCCCGCGCTCGCGCTCGAGCTCCATCGTGTCCAGGACCTGCTCCCGCATCTCGCGCTCCGTCAGCGTCTCGGTCAGCTCGAGGATGCGGTCGGCCAGCGTCGACTTGCCGTGGTCGATGTGCGCGACGATGGAGAAGTTGCGGATCCGCTCGAGGGACATCGTCACCCCGTTGTAGCGGATCGGCGTCTGAGCGAGAGCAGCGTCTGCAGCTCCCGCACGCCGAGGAGGCGCGCAGCGAGGAGGTAGACCGCGACCCCCGTCGAGCCGCCCAGGCCGACGGAGGCGACCTGGGCGCCGAGCGAGCGGCCGAGCGCCTCGTCCAGCCCGTACCAGACGGCGAACGCCGCGCCGCCCGCGAGGGCCGCGGCGGTCGCGATGCGCGCGTAGGAGGACAGGAGGGCCCGCCCCTCCACGCGTCCGAGCCGCCGGCGGACGGCCAGGAGGAGCGCCGCCGTCCCCGCGATGTTCACGAGCGAGGTCGCGAGCGGGATCCCCCAGACGCCCACCCGGTAGAGCGCCGCGTTGAGCACGGCGTTGAGCGCGAGGTTCCCG
>DATAAQ010000050.1:0-9985 GCA_036260055.1 Gaiellaceae bacterium
CGGCGAGCGCCGCGATGGCGGCCGCGAGCGCGGGGGCGTCGTCGGGGTCGACGACGAGGCCCGTTTCCCCGTCGCCGACGAGCTCCGGGATTCCTCCGACGCGGGTCGCGACGACGGGCAGCCCAGCCGCCAGAGCCTCCATGACGGCGAGAGGGAGGTTGTCTCCCCGCGACGGAAGGACGAAGAGGTCGAGGCCGCCGAGCCTGTCCGGGAGATCGGCGACGAAACCGTGAAAGCGGGCGTCCACGCCGAGCCGGGCTGCCCGCGACTCGAGCGCCGCCCGCTCCGCCCCCTCGCCGAACACGTGCAGGACGAGCGGCGCGCCCACGTGCGCGCAGGCGTCGAGGAGGACGTCGATGCCCTTCCACGGCTCGAGGTTGGCGGCGGTGCCGACGACGAGCGTGCTGCCGCCGGGCGGGTTGGCCGGGGGCCGCGGCTCGATGCCGTACGGGATCCAGCGCAGGCGGCGGGCGGGGAAGCCGTGCTCGAGCAGGAAGCGGAGCATCGCGTGGGACGGCGCGACGACCGTGCCGAGCCGCGAGAGGGCGGCCTCGATCCGGAGGTAGCCGTGGACGATCCAGGCGAGGCGGAGCGCCGGCGCCTCGCGCTCGCCCGGGACGCTGCCGCGGCCGAGCCGGGGTGCGATCTCCTCCGGGAGGCCGTGGAGCGTGTGGACGACGCCGGCGCCCCGGGCCCGCCCGAGCGGGCGGGCGAGGAGCCCGGCCCGCCGGTCGTGCGTGTGGACGATGTCCGCGTTCACGCGGTCCCAGCCACGGAGCGCGCCCGCGATGTCGAGCTTGTGCCTGAGGGGGAGGGCGACCGCTTCCACGCCCCGCTCGCGGAAGGAGCCGGCCAGCCGCTCGTCGGCGCAGAGGACGAGGACATCGGCCCCCAGGGCCGCGACCCGCGGGCCGAGCTGGAGGAGATGGGAGACCGGCCCGCCGCGCGGGATGCTCGAGACGTAGACGACCCTCACGCGCCGGCGGCGTCCCGGACGCGGCCACCCGCCCAGACGACCGTGGCGAGCCCGCCGAGCAGCCAGAACGGCGCGAAGTACTGCTCCGAGAGGAAGAGGGCCGCGACGGCAGCGATCACGAGCGCCGTCTGGACGGCATGCGCGAGACCCGGCGTGCCCAGGCCGTTCCGCGCTGCGCCGTCGGAGCGGAGGAACACCATCGCCAGGTAGAGGAGGAAGAGCGCGGCAGCCAGGACGCCGAGCTCGGCCGCGATGTCGAGGTAGGCGTTGTGCACGACCGTCAGGTTGTGCGTCCCGGGCGGGTTCCCGGTCGCCTCGTAGAAGTGCACGCGGAAGTTGCCCGGGCCGACGCCGAGCAGCGGGTGCTCGGAGACGAGCTTCGCGGCTCCCCTCCAGGCGTCCAGGCGCGACTCGACGTTGTACTGCGCGACCCGCTGCTTGAGCTCGAGGCCGCTCTCGAACCGGGCGGGATCGGCGCGGATCACGACGAGGACCGCGAGCGCGGCGACGACCGCGCCCGCGGCGAGGGCCGGGAACCGGCGGCGGCGCGTCAGGAGCTCCCACGCGAGGCCGGCGGCGAGCCCGACGACGGCGCCGCGAGAGAAGCTCAGGAGGACGCCGGCGGCGACGAGGCCGACGACGACGAGGACGAGAGGGCGCAGCGCCGCGCGCGAGCCGAGCAGCCAGAACGCGAGCGGAAGCGTGGTGGCGAGGACGAAGGCGAAGTCGTTCGCGTTCGTGTTCGGCAGCGTGGCGACGGCCGACTCGTCCGAGAGGTAGCGCGCCAGTCCGACGGCTCCGGCCGCCGCGGCGGACAGCGAGAGGGCCCAGGCGACCGCCCGGTGGACGCCGTGGTCGCCCACGAACTGCGTGACCATGACGTACACCGCGACGAAGCTCGCGTACCTGAGCGTCGTCTCGAGGGCGAGCCCGCTGTCGCGGGCGAGGAGCATGGAGACCATCGCGATCGCGAGGATGCCCGCGACGACCGCGTGACTCGTGTCCAGGTAGAGCTTCCGGCGGCCCGCGACGAGGTGGAAGAGGAGGCTCGCGAAGGCGATGACCCCGGCCACCTTCGTGAGCGTGACCGTGTCCGACCCCAGAGACACGGCCGTGTCGAGCGGCGCCGACGCGACGAGCACGAGCAGCGCCGCCTCCGCGCGGAGGAGGCAGAGGGCGAGCGTGACGAGCCCCGCGAGGAGGAGCAGCGCCGCGACCGGCTGGCGGACGCTCAGGAACGTGAGCGGGACGGCCGCGAGCACGAGCCCGGCCGTGGCGAGGAGCGCGCGCGTGCGCTCGTCGGCCCCTTCCTCGAGTCCCGCGCCGGGGAGGAGATCAGGCGCTGTAGTAGTAGTCGCCACGCGGAGACTTGGACCGGTTGAGGACGACGGCCGTCGGCTGGACCGAGACGAGCGTGAGGCGCTCGACCGCCTCGCGGACCTGCCGGCGCTTGGTCGCCTCGGCGCTCGCGACGATCACGGTCGTCTCCGCGAAGCTCGCCATCACCCGGGCGTCGTTGACCGGCACGAGCGGCGTCGTATCGAGGACGACGACGTCGTACATCTCCTCGAGCTGCCGGAGGACGTTCGCGAACTGCGTGAGGAGGAGCTCGCCTGGGTCCTCGACGAGCTTTCCGCCCGTCAGGATGTCGAGGTTCTCCATGGTGCTCCGGCGAATGACCGTGTGGAGCGGCGCGCCTCGGAGCGCGTCGAGCAGGCCGGGCGCGCGAGGAAGCTTCAGCATCTCGGCGATCCGCCCCCGGCGGAGGTCTCCGTCGACGAGGATCGTTCGCGTCCCCGCGCGGGCGAACGTGACGGCGAGCCCGAAGGCGATCGTCGTCTTGCCGTGCCTGCCCTCCGGGCTCGTGATCACGACCGAGCGGTGCCCGTTCTCCGCGAAGCGGAGGTTGGTCCGCAGGTCCCGCATCGACTCGAGGAGGCCGCGGAAGCGGGCGTTGCTCGTCAGCTGCTCGGGCGAGCGCAGCTTGTCCACCCCCTTGGCCGTTCGGATCTCGCCGTACACCGGCACCCCCGTAAGCTCGGCGAGCGCATGCGAGGTCTCCACGCGGCTCGTCAGGCTCTCGCGGATGAACGCCGCGGCGAGGCCGAAGGCGAGCCCGAGCACGGCGGCGACGGCGAGCGTCAACCCCGTCTGCGGGAAGACCGCCTCCGTGGGGACGGTCGGCTGATCGATCTGGTCGATCTCGAGCGACTCGACGCCGACGTCGCCCCGGGCGACCTGCGCGAGGAGCGCGTCGCTGACGGCGTCCGCGGAGGCGCGGGCCTTCTCCGGATCGGGGTCGCGGGCCTTGATCTCGATGATCGGCGTCCCCTCGAACGTCTCCACGGAGATCTCCGCGAGGTCCGAGCCGAGCCGCTCCTCGGCGAGCCGGCGCGTCGCACGAGTCGTGGCGGCGTTCGCGTAGACGGGGACGATGGACTCGAGCGCGAAGAAGAAGCTGAAGTCGTCGGCGGCGTCGGCGCTCGAGCTCAGGACGAGCGTGGACTTCGACTCGTAGACCGGGTCGACGAGCTGGAGCGCGAGGATGGCGAGGCCGACGGTCGCGAGCGCGACGATCCCGACGACCGCTTTCCGGCGCCAGACGACATCGAGCAGCTCCTTCAAGTCCATGGGTCGCAATATCGGCGCAGGAGCGCCGAGCAAGAATAGCTTTCCATGGCTTGGCCCAAACGCCTGCTCATCGCGTCCCAGCCGCTCGACGCGGGCGTCCCGCGCCAGGTCCTCGAGCTCGTCGAGGCCCTCGATCCGGAGCGGTACCGCTTCGACGTCGCCTGCCCCCGGGAATCCCTTCTCTGGACGGCGCTCGCCGCGCGCCGGGACGTCTCGCTCCATCCCATCGCGCCCGACCGCGAGCCGGGCCCGGCGGACGCCCGCACTTTCGCCCGGCTACTCACCCTCGTCGCGCGCGCCGACGTCGTCCACGCGCACTCGGCCAAGGCGGGCTTCCTCGCCCGCCTCGCCGCGGCCGCCCGCGGCCGGGCCGGGAGGTGCGTCTTCAGCCCCCACGGCTGGTCGTTCTGGGCCGCCGACGGCGCCCGCAGCGGCGTCTACCGGACGCTCGAGCGGCTCGCGGCGCCGTGGTGCGCGCGGATCGCGGTCGTCTCGGAGCACGAGCGGGCGGCGGGGCTCGCCGCGGGGATCGGGACGCCTCCGCAGTACGCCGTCGTGCCGAACGGCATCGCGGTCGAGCGCTTCGCCGCGGCTCCCGACCCGGTGGCGGGGCGCCTGCTGATGATCGGACGGCTCGCCCGCCCGAAACGGCCGGACCTCGTCGTCCGAGCAGTCGACGAGCTCCGCCGACGCTTCCCCGAGGTGCATCTGCTCCTGGCCGGCGACGGCCCGCTGCGGCCGGACGTCGAGCGGCTCCTCCACCGGCTCGGCCTCGGCGGCCACGTCAGCCTGCTCGGGAGCCGTGAGGACGTCCCGGAGCTCGTGCGGACGGCGGCCTGCATCGTCCTGGCGAGCGACTACGAAGGCTGCCCCGTCAGCATCATCGAGGGCATGGCCGGCGGCGTCCCGGTGGTCGCCACGCGCGTCGGGGGGGTTCCGGAGCTCGTCGGCGCGGCGACGGGCGTGCTCGTCGAGCCCGGCAGCCACGAGCTGCTGGCCGCCGCGCTCGGCCGGCTCCTCGAACGCCCGGAGCTCGGCCGCGAGCTCGGCGAGGCGGGCCGAACGGTCGCACGGCGGCGCTTCACGCGGGAGCGCATGGCGGCCGGGCTGGCGGCGCTCTACGAGGAGGCGGCGGCCTAGCGTGCTCCATCCCTCCTTCAAGGGATCCCGCAGCGCCGAGCCGGCGACGATGTCGCGCGTGTGCCCGGCATTCATCGCGTTCTCCGGGGGCGAGCGCGCGGGCTGCACGCCGCTTTCCTCGTCGCCGTCGCAGCCCTGATGCTCGTCGCCGCGCCCTCCGCGCTCGCCGCGCGGGGCACCGGAGCGCTGCGGATCTGCAGCTCCTGCGCCGCCGCGGGCGGAGACCTCTCGCGCTACGACTACGTCATCCTGCACGCGTGGGAGCACGCGCGGATCCCGGCGCTCAAGGCCGCGAATCCGAACCTGAAGGCGATCGTCTACAAGGACATGGCCGCGACGGTCCAGTACGCGAGCCACGACGGCGTGGACGACGAGCTGCTCCCGGCCGGCGTCGGCTACTACGACGCGCACCGCAACCATCCGGACTGGTTCCTGCTCGACACCCAGGGCCGGCGCGTCGAGTCGGCGCACTTCTCCGGCGTCTGGCTCATGGACGTCGGGAGCCGCGCCTACCAGGACCGCTGGCTCGCCAACGTCGCCTCCGAGCTGCGAGGGAAGGGCTGGGACGGCGTCATGCTCGACGACACGAACTACTCGCCGGCGTGGCACCTCGCCGGCCGCACGCTGGCGAAGTACCCCGGGGACGCGCAGTACGCCGCCGCGACCCGCAGCTTCCTCGCACGCGTGGGGCCGCCGCTCATGGCGGACGGCTTCCTCGTCCTGCCGAACGTCTACACGGTGTGGCCGAGCGGCCACGACGTCTGGCGCGACTGGATCCAGTTCACCTCGGGTGCGGTGCAGGAGTACTGGACGAAGTGGGGCGAGGACGCGTCACAGCACTTCACCGGCGCCGACTGGTCCTACCGCCGCGAGTTCCTCAGGATCACGCAGCAGGCCGGAAAGGTGTACCTCGGCATCACGTACGCGCCGCTCGACGACGTTCGCTCCATGCGCTACGCCCGGGCGAGCTTCCTCCTCGACTGGAACGGCGGGAGGAGCGCGCTCGTGTTCGAGCCGAGCCCGGGCGGCCAGGACCCGTACTCGCAGGAGTGGACCGCCGACGTGGGCATGCCGCTCGGAAGGGCCTACCAGGCCGGCCGGGTCTGGCGGCGTGACTTCGAGACCGGCGTCGTGCTCGTGAACCCGTCGACCTCCACGGCGTCAATCGCCCTCGGCGGAACGTTCTACACTCCGAACGGCACCGCCGTCACGAGCGTCTCGCTCAGGCCCGCGTCGGGGCTCGTCCTCCGGTCGACGCCGCCCCCGCCCGACACGACGCCGCCCGAGACGGCCTTCGCGGCGAGGCCGCTCACCCCGACGAGCTCCGCCAACGCGAGCTTCCGTGCAGTCGCCAGCGAGCCGGGGGCGAGCTTCCGCTGCCGGCTCGACGCCGGCGCCGTCCGCCGCTGCCGGGCGGCCACCCTGCTCACAGGGCTCTCGCCCGGGTCGCACACGCTGCAGATCTCGGCGGTGGACCGTGCGGGCAACGTCGACGCGACGCCCGTCGAGCACACGTGGACCGTGCAGCCGCTCACCTCCCGCATCCGGCTCTCGTCGTACAGGCGCGGCCGCGCCCGGATCGTCCGCGTCGTGTTCGGCAAGGTCCGCGTCCCCGCCGAGCTCAGGGCGGCCGTCGCCGCGGCGTCCCTCGAGCGAAGGCGCTCCGTGACGCTCTACCGGAAGACGTACCGGGGCTGGCGAGCCGTCGCTCGGCTCCGCACCGGCCCCCGCGGCGGCTTCGAGCGCAGGCTCCGCTTCCGCCGCGGCGTCCGCTTCGCCCGCGTGCTCGCCGTCGCCCGCTACGGCGACGCGACGGTCGCGTCGGGCGTCATCCGCGTCCGCCGTCCTCGGTCCTAGCCGCTCGCGAAGCGCCGAGGTCGCCGAAGGCCGACCGCACGGCGGGCGGCGGCGTCCGGCGCCAGAGCACGGGACGGAGCGCCGCCTCCTTCGCCCGGACCGCCCGGAGACGCGCCCGGACGAGCGCGGGGCGCACGCCGCGGGCGCCCCTGCGGGCGGCGAGCTCCGCCTCGAGTCGCGCCGCGCGGGCGTCCGCCCTCGCACGAAGCTCCGGCGGGAGCCGGTCGCCGGCCGTGAGACGGAGCACGCGCGCCATCGCGGCGAGCATTCGCTCCTCGTCGTCCGAGACGGAGCCCCGCCGCCTCCGGTAGACGGCCAGGATGCCGGGCGCCCGCACGGCGCGGCGACCCCGGGAGACGATGCGGAGCCAGAGCTCGTAGTCCTCGCACGCGTCGAGCCGGGCGTCGAAGCCTCCGGCCTCCTCGAAGACGTCCCGCGGCACGGTCGCGGAGGTGAAGACGAAGTTCCTCTCGACGAGATGGGCGAGGAAGGCCGCGGGATCGTCCGGCGCGGGGTCCGGGGGATCCTGGTAGTGCATCGCCGTCACGCGCTGGAACCGGCGCGTGGCGTCGTCGAGGACCCAGGCGTCGGTGTACGCGAGCCCGGCTCGCGGGCTCGCGCGGAGCGTGGCGTCCATGGACTCGAGGTAGGTCGGGAGCCAGAGATCGTCGCTGTCGAGCATGCTCACGTAGCGGCCGCTGCCGGCGGCGACCGCCTCGTTGCGGGCCGCCGCCGCCCCCCGGTGCTCGGTCCGGACGAGGCTGACCCTCCCGTCGCCGAGGAAGCGCTCCACCACCTGCGCCGTCCCGTCCGCCGACCCGTCGTCGACGACGACGAGCTCGAAGTCCGGCCGCGTCTGGGCGAGCACGGAGCGGATCGCCGCATCGATCGTCGCGGCTGCGTCGCGCGCCGCCATCGCGATTGTGAACGTCGGAGCCGCCATCGAGCGCTAGCCTACGGACCGATGGGCGAGCCGTCCTTCGAGGCGCGTGTCACCGTCTTCGTGCCGACCTACAACAGGGCGACTCTCCTCGCGGGAGCGATCCGGAGCGTCCTCGAGCAGACGTTCGAGTCGTTCGCGCTCGTCGTCGCGGACAACGCCTCCACCGACGAGACCGCCGACGTCGTCGCATCCTTCCCGGACGAGCGCCTCACCTACGTCCGCCGCACGGAGAACGTCGGGCTCCTCGGGAACTTCAACGCCTGCCTCGCGGACGTGCCCACGCCTTACTGCCTCGTCCTCTGCGACGACGACCTGCTCGCGCCCGACTTCCTCGCCGCCACCGTCCCGCTGCTGGAGGAGAACCCGCGGGTCGGCATGGCCCACAGCGCTTTCAGCGTCATCGACGCGGACGGCACGACGATCGAGCCGCAGGCGGACTGGACGTACGGGCTGGACCGGGACGCGATCGAGAGCGGCGAGCGCTTCCTCGCCGAGTCGATCCGCTGGGGCTGCCGCGTCTGCTCCTCCGCCGCGCTCATGCGGACGGACGCTCTCCCGGCGCCGCCCTTCGAGGCCGACGACTTCCCTGCGATCGACTTCGGCCTCTGGCTCCGGATGGCGGTCGACTGGGACGTCGCCTTCGTCGCGCGTCCGCTCGCGGCCTACCGGATCCACAGCGCGGCCCAGTCCGCGGCCTTCGGCCCGCCCGTCGACGCCGGCTACGGGGCCGGCGAGGAGTGGGTGGCGAAGCGGGAGCACGTAAAGACCCGCTTCCTCGCCGAGCACGGGCACCGCCTCGCCGATCCCGAGGCCCTCCGCCGCCTGCTCCCCGCCTCACGCCGCCACGACCTCCTCGGGCTCGTGCGCAAGGCGACCCTTCCCGAGCGGCGGGCGGGCGAGACGCTCCGCATGCTCGGCTGGGCGGCCCGCGTCGACCGGGGCGTGCTCTACGAGGGCGACGCGTGGCGGCTGCTCGCCGCCTCGCTCCTCTCCCCTCGTCTCTTCTCGCAGGTCCAGCGGCTTCGGCGGCAGTCGGCGTGAAGGCCGTCATCCTCGCGGGCGGGTTCGGGACCCGGATCAGCGAGGAGAGCGCCGTCCGACCCAAGCCGATGGTGGAGATCGGCGGGCGGCCGATCCTCTGGCACATCATGAAGCTCTACTCGACGCACGGAATCGACGACTTCGTGATCTGCGCCGGCTACCGCGGCCACATGATCAAGGAGTACTTCGCGAACTACTTCCTCACGAGCTCCGACGTCACCATCGACCTGAGCAGGAACGCGATCGAGACGCACTCGACCGTCGCGGAGCCGTGGCGGGTGACGATCATCGACACCGGCGAGGCGACGATGACCGGCGGCCGCATCAAGCGGGCCGCCTCGTACATCGACGACGAGACGTTCTGCCTCACATACGGCGACTGCGTGACCGACCTCGACATCGGAAAGCTCGTCGAGGCGCACCGGTCGTTCGGCGGCCTCGCGACGCTGACGGCGGTGCAGCCGCCCGGGCGCTTCGGCGTCCTCACCCTCGACCGCGACCACTGGATCTCGAGGTTCATGGAGAAGCCGCGCGGCGACGGAGGGTGGGCGAACGGCGGCTTCTTCGTCTGCGAGCCGGCCGTCCTCGACTACATCTCGGGCGACGCGACCGTCTGGGAGCGCGAGCCCCTGCAGACGCTCGCACACGAGGGGAAGCTCGCCGCGTACAAGCACGACGGCTACTGGCAGAACATGGACACGCTGCGGGACAAGGTCGTGCTCGACCAGCTCTGGGAGTCGGGCGAGCCGCCCTGGAAGGTCTGGTAGCCGGCGGCGCTAGCCGTTCCCGGCCCGCCAGCGCGGCCCGAGGGCCGGATGGGAGAGCCAGAGGCGGGCCAGGCGCTCGACGCTGAACGTCCCTCCTGCCTCGGTGCCGCCGCGAGGGGCGGCCGCCCGGCGAGCCAGGTCGGCCGCTCCGTGGCCCAGCCAGCAGAGGGTCGCCAGGGCGCCGAGAGCGTCGGAGGGCACGCCGGCCGCCTCGGCGGCGCGGCGTGTCCAGCCGAGGAGGACGTGCGAGGACGGGAGCTCGCCGGCGAAGAGGCGCAGGAAGTGCTCCGACCGGGCTGCCGGCGTCGTCGCCCCGTCGAGGTGCGCGAGCGCGTCGGCGAGGAAGTACCAGACGTCCCAGAGCGGGAAGCCCCGCTCGCGGGCGCTCTCCCAGTCGACGGCGACGAAGCCGCGGCGACCGACGACCACGTTCCAGGAGCCGAGGTCGTTGTGCTGGAGGACGCCCGGGAGCGGGGGCACCCGCTCGACGAGGTCTCCCGGCGCGCCGAAGCCGGCCCATCGCGGGAGGACGACCTCCGCCAGCCGCCGGCGCTCCGCGGCCAGCGTTCCCGCCGGCCCGGCGGTCTCGCGCGCGACGTCGACGAGCCACGACGCGACAGCCTCGACCGC